>JBFPJN010000002.1:387500-535962 GCA_040839025.1 Alphaproteobacteria bacterium LSUCC0719 | reverse complement strand
GTGTCCGACAGCTTCTCAACCCTGCTTCTGTCATTTTATTCTTGCGTCCTGTTCGCCTCCAGCGGCCTTGTTCTGCTTCTTTTCACAGGAGGTGCAAGTATTCCTGACGCGAATATGACCGTTCTATTTCTTGCGATGGTGGCACTTGGCTCTTTCGGCGTGATATTCATGACCCAGGCGGTCAGGCTTGGGGACATGTCTGTGGTCAGCCCGTTTCGATATACCCGGCTTTTATACTCGCTGGCAGCCGGCATAATTATTCTAGACGAACAAGTGAACGCGATGATGTTATTCGGCAGCGCACTGACCATTGGGGCCGGCCTTTATATTTGGCGCAGAGAACTTACGCTTGATACATAAAAGGCTATCGGGAGATATTGTTTCACTGTTTCCCGATACTCTCCTTCATTGCTGCGAAAGGGATGCCTACGGGCAGACAGTGTCACTGCACGCCGGGACCAGTTTCAGAAGCATCACCAGTCTTATTCTCTATGACTTCGGGAAAGGTGACCCCTTCACCTCCCTCCTGCCAGACAGCGTATTTTTTCATGACCGCCGCGAATTGACCGCTTGCCAGAAAGGCCTGCAACCAGCGATGTAGATGTGGCCATGGCTGGGCATCAAACCAGACCGGGTCGGCAATTCGAAACTGCCGGACAAACGGCAGAGAGGCAAAATCGAGAAGACCATTTTTTGTGCCTGAGAGGCCTGGCTGGGCGGCAAGCTTGGCGTCAAATTCAGCCAGCATGGCCACACCTGCCTCCCGATGCGTCAACGCCGCCTCCGGATCAAAGCGGCTGGCATATTTGTAGCGATCGAGATGCGTTTTGAAGGGGCCGTCCAAAGCGTCAAGAAACGCCGCCGTGCCGTCCGGGTCACGATGCTGCACATCCAGCCAGCCATCCGGATCATTCCGGGCCAACGCCCACTGCATCACATCACGGCTTTCCTCAAGCACAGTGCCATCAGCCAGTTCGACAACGGGAACAGTGCCTTTTGGTGATACCTTGAGGAAGGCGCCCGGCTTGTCACGAAGCAGGATTTCCCGCAATTCCACCTGAATGCCGGCACTGCAGACAGCAAGCCGTGCCCGCATTGCATAGGGGCAACGCCGAAAACTCCAGAAAACAGGATGTCTTTTTGTTTCTTTCATGGGCGGTTTGCTGAAGATTCAAGAGGGCTAATGATCGATGTCATTTTCCCCTTGCGGTATGTGAATTGCGGATTGTGACCTACCATGTGACCTACTCTTTTCGGTGCGCAAGCGCGTGATCTGCTTGCAAACCATTGAAAAGAGTGTGGAAAGTTCACGTTCCATTCAAAAGAATGGAGCGGGTGAAGGGATTCGAACCCTCGACCCCAACCTTGGCAAGGTTGTGCTCTACCCCTGAGCTACACCCGCGTCGCACCAAGGTGCTTAAGCATCTGTTTTTATTGACATGATTTATCTCCAAGCCTGACAAAAACGTCGATTTTCGGGGGTTGGAAATCCCCGGCGTCGACCGCAGACCGGGAGATGAACATGCCGAAACCCTTGAAGACGAAAAGGCCGGGTTCGCAACAGACACAGTCACCTCGCGTGGCGCTGGTCAAGGATATAGTCGATGATCGACGCCCGTGCAAGAGACAATCGGCGAGGCATGTCGGCGGGCCGCGCCCACATTCATGGTGGCGATAACAGCAAGCGTGACATGGACCCCGATAGGGTCATGCTTCAATCTTGGCCACCCCTTCCTGCGTGATTGCCATTGCCAGCGCGTCCGCGATCTGTGCCTGGACAGGAGCGTCCAGATACGGATGCATGGGCAGTGCCAGAACCCGCGCGCACAGATCGGATGTGACCGGCAGATCACCGCCGGCGACCGGAAAATGCCTGTAGGGGGGCTGCTGGTGCATTGGCACCGGGTAATAGATGGCTGTCGGCACGTCATGTGCCTGCATCACCGCGGCGATCTGGTCACGATCCGCGCCTTCGGGAAGCTTGACGGTATATTGCGCCCAGCTTGATGTCGCCGCTGCCGCAAGAACCGGAATCTCGACAAGATCGCCGAGCAGCGCCGCGTAGCGGTCGGCAACCTGTTGCCGGCGTGTCAGCTCATCCTCGAAAATGTCCAGCTTGGCATCCAGAATGGCCGCCTGCATCGTATCCAGCCGCGCGGTCATCCCGATCCGGATATTCTCGTACCGGGTCTTTCCCATGCCATGAATCCGGCATGACCGCATGAGTTCGGCCTTGTCGTCATCATCGGTAAAGACCGCGCCACCATCGCCATAGCAGCCAAGCGGCTTGGCCGGGAAAAAGCTGGTGCAGGTCAGATCGCCAAGCTGGCCAACCGGAACATTGTTCCAGCTGGCACCGAAACTTTGCGCCGCATCATCAATCACCCATAACCCATTTTCGGCAGCAAACGCCCCGATGGCGGCATAGTCGGCCGGCTGGCCAAACAGACCGACACCGATGATCCCGACAATGTCGATGCCGGCTTGCTGTGCCGTCTCGACAGCCTCGCCAAGACAGGCCGGGTCGAGATTGAAGGTCGTCGGATCGACCTCGGAAAAGACGGGGATGGCCCCGAGGACAGGCATCACCTCGGCGCTGGCGGCAAAGGTGAATGACGGTACGATCACGCCCTGGCCAGGACGCAGCCCCTGCGCCAGCAGCGCCAGGATCAGCGCGTCGGTACCCGATGAACAGCTGATACAGTGTTTTGCGCCGGCAGCCTTTGCAAGCCGCGCTTCGATGGCCAGAACCTCGGGCCCCATGATATAGGCACCATGATCAAGCACCGTAGCCAGATTGTGGTCGATCTTGTCGCGAATCCGTGCCTGCTGGCTGGCAAGGTCGATAAAGGGAATCATGGTCTAGCCCCTTCTGGCTGATCTGGGTCTGGCTGATACGGTTGTGGCTGATCCGGCATCCGGCATATCGGGCGCGGTGGCGCATTCGATGAAATTGGCTTCAATTGCCTGCAGAACATGCTGGACGGCAAGCCCGTCCACAATGTCGGTTGGCGGTGCCGTGCCGGTTTCACAGCAACTGATAAAGGCACGCATCTCCTGCTTCAAAGGCTCCGATTCCGGCACCGGCAGATGCACCGGGGCGGATCTGGCAATGGCAAAATTCGCCCCGTCCGGCGTGATGTCATCGCGGTAGAAAGTCAGTTTTTCGGCCCAGGGCAGGGTGTCGTCAAAGACCAGTGATCCCGTCTCGCCGGTTACGGTCAGGCGATGTTCCTTGTACGGGCACATCCAGCCTGTTGTCATCGACGCGCTGCGCTGCCCGGAAAAGCCAAGAAAGGTCGACACCATGTCGGGCAGTCCCGCCGTGACGTGGCTGGCACCATGACTGCTGACCTGCCTGGGGGGCTCGCCCATCAACGCCAGAATCAGTGACAGGTCATGCGGGCACAGATCGTAGATGACCGATTCGGTGGCCCGGATCCGACCCATCGCCAGCCTGTTGGCGCTGACATGCCGGATCGACCCGATCAGACCCGCGGCAAGCTGGTCCTGAAGCGCGATAAAGGCATCATGATAGCGGATCAGGTGACCGACCATCACCTGCCTGCCGGCAGCGCGCGCGGCATCGGCAATCGCCTTGGCATCGTCAAGATCAAGCGCCAGCGGCTTTTCCACAAAGACATGAAGCCCGGCGGCAAGCGCCGCGCAGGCAAGGTCGCGGTGCGTTGGCGCGGCTGTCGATATGACAATGCCGTCAAGCTCGCCTCCGCCAATGAGCGCGGCAACATCGACCGCCGGCACATCGAATTCGGCGGCAAATCTCTCGGCATGCGACGGGACCAGATCGGCGACAGCACCGAGAACGCCAAGCTGTGCCAGATTGCGGGCCAGGTTCCGGCCCCACATGCCACATCCAATGACTCCGATGCGTGTCATATCTACCTGCTTATAGGTCAAATTCGACAAAGGTTTAGAAGTGTCGCATCCTGCCGGTCAATCGTTGCATTTTGTTACACACCGCCCGCGTCATCGTCTGGCATGGCGAAAGGGTGGCATGGCGAAAGGGTGCTTTCTTGACAAAATCCGGAGGCGCTCTAACTGTCAGAGCGTGACAGTTAAACCGCGACCATCTGTACCCAAACGACAAGGACCACCATTATGGATGCCTCTTCTGCCTTCAAGGACAGCCTGCCGACAACACCTGAGTCGCTGATGGCAACGCTTGACGAGGCCGGGATCACCTATTCGATCCATGAACATCCGCCGCTGCGAACGGTCGAGGATTCAAAGGCCTATCGCGGCCAGATGGATGGCGCGCATGTGAAGAATCTCTATCTGCGTGACAAAAAGAAGAAGAACCATCTGATTGTCGCGCAGGAGGATCGCGATATCGACCTGAAGGCGCTTCCAGAGCTGATCGGGGCCGATCGCCTGTCGTTTGGCAGCGCCGACAGGCTGTTCGAATTTCTGGGCGTGCGGCCCGGGGCGGTCAGTCCCTTTACCCTGATCAACGATCCTGACCATCGGGTGAAACTGGCGATTGATGCCAGCCTGATGGAGGCTGAAATGCTGTTCTTCCATCCGCTGGTGAATGATCTCACACTGGGTGTAACGCCGGACGGTCTGCGGCGCTTCCTTCAGATCACCGGCCATGACCCGCAGTTGATCTCGCTTTAGCGGTGATCCCGCCGGGCGCGGCGCCATGACATCCATGTCGCATCTTGTTTTGGTCGGGGTGATGCCTAGATTGAGGGTGTCGATATAAACGCCATAACAAAGAGCAAGAGTGCCATGGAGCAAATGATTGCAGGTGGGCCGTCAGCCCCTGTTGACGTCACGATGGACAATTTCATGGCCGAGGTGATTGATGCCTCCGCCACCACGCCGACGCTGGTCCAGTTCTGGGCCCCGTGGTGCGGGCCCTGCAAACAGCTTGGCCCGGTCCTGGAAAAGGTCGTTGGTGCCAGCGGTGGCAAAGTCCGGATGGTGCGGGTGAATATCGATGACAATGCCCAGATCGCCCAGCAGATGAGGGTACAGTCGGTGCCGACCGTCTATGGCTTTGTCGATGGCAAGCCGGTGGATGGTTTTGCCGGCGCGCAGCCGGAATCAACGGTCAGGCAGTTCGTTGAAAAGCTTGCCGGCATGGGCGGTGCCGGTGCCGATGCCGCCGCGATGCTCGAAGCTGCCGAGGCGGCGCTTGCCGAAGGCGACCACGAAACAGCGATGATGCAGTTCCAGCAGGTGATGAGCGTGACGCCGGAATCGGTGCCGGCACTTGCCGGTGTCGTGCGCTGTCTGACAGCATCCGGTGACATTGCCGGTGCCCGCGAAATCATCGACCAGCTGAATGACGACTATCTGAATGATCCGGCCATGAAGACCGCGATTGCTGCGGTCGATCTGGCTGAAAAGGCCGCTTCGTCGGCCGGCGATCTTGACGCAGCCAGGGCCGCTGTCGAGGCGGACGCCACCAATCTGGCGGCGCGTCAGGACTATGCGCTGGCGCTGTTTGCGGTTGGCCAGACCGCCGAAGCCATGGATCAGCTTCTGGAATCCATCCGCATTGAGCGTGGCTGGAACGACGATGCGGCGCGGCTGCAGCTTCTGGAGTTCTTCACCTCGCTTGGCGCGGCGAATACCGATGTCATTGCGGCACGGCGCAAATTGTCGACCCTGCTGTTTTCATGAAGCGCCGCAGGGATCCATACAGACAGGAATGGAACAATGACCTTTGATCGTCACACCGACCGGGACCTGCCATCGGACATCCCTATTTTTCCGCTTCCGAACGCGCTGCTTCTGCCGGAAGGCCAGTTGCCACTGAACATTTTCGAGCCACGCTATCTTGCCATGATCGAGGACGCGCTGGGATCGCCGGGGCGGCTGATCGGCATGGTGCAACCGGTTGGTGATGCCGGCAACCTGTTCGGCATCGGATGCGCCGGCAGGATCAGCTATTTCCAGGAAACCGGCGATGGCAGGTTTATGATCGCCCTGAATGGTGTCTGCAGGTTCCGCCTTGTCGATCATCATCTCACCGAGCGCGGCTATCGCCGTGCTTCCGTGTCCTGGGATGAGTTCGTTTCTGATCTCGAAAATGGCGAAGGCGGCATTGCCGACCGTGACCATATGTTTGCCGTTATGCGCCGCTATTTCGACACACAGGGGTTCGAGGCTGACTGGGACCAGATCGAACGGTCGGACGACAGCGCGATCCTGAATACGCTCGCCATGGTATGCCCGTTCGATGTTGCCGAGAAACAGGCGCTTCTCGAGGCAGAGGGCGTGCGAAGCCGGGCTGATCTGCTGATTGCGATGATGGAAATGGCGCTGCATGGTGACGAGGACCAGAATGATGCACGACACTGAAGACAGCACACAGCTGCGCCTTGATCCGGCGCTGCTTGAGGTTCTGGTGTGCCCGATAACGCATGGGCCGCTGAAATATGACAAGGTGCGCAACGAGCTTGTCAGTCACCAGCTTGGTCGCGCCTTTCCTGTCCGCGATGGGGTGCCGATCATGCTTGTTGAGGAATCGCGCTCACTTGATGAAGATTCCGCGGGCACAGCCGATGAGTGACGCTGTCTGGCCATCTGAAATCAGGCTCAGCGCCGACAAGACAACACTTCACGTCACGTTCGAGAGCGGGGAGATTGTGGCGTTGAGCGCCGAATTGCTGCGTGTTGAATCACCGTCGGCCGAAGTGCAGGGCCATGGTGTCGGTCAGAAAACAACGCCGCTTGGCAAGCAGGATGTCCGCATCACCGGTATCGAACCTGTGGGAAATTATGCTGTCAGGCTGACATTTGATGATGGTCATGACACCGGTATCTTCAGCTGGGATATTCTTCAGGATTACGGCAAGCGTCAGGATAGCCTGATGGCCGACTATCATGCGCGGGTGGCGGCGGGTCGCTGAGACCGGGATGTCTCGCCGCACCAAACCCGGTATCAGCCGGGAAGCCGCCCATCCAGAAGCGCCGCCTCGGCAAGCTGGCCACCGGCCGCAATATCCGAAAAGACCGATTTGACCGGCAGGCGATCAAGTACCGCAAAGCCAAGTCCGGCAAGACGAGCCAGACCTTTCGGGCCCCCGGAAAACAGCCTGTTCAGGCCTGATGTTGCCGTCGTCATCGCCGCCCGCTCGCGCCAGCGGGCCGTTTCATATGCGTGGCGCAGGGACATATGCGATGCCGGCAGCCCCCGCCGGCTATTGGCAACCAGCAAATCCGCCAGCACAGCCGCGTCCGCAAGCGCCAGATTATATCCCTGTCCGGCAAGCGGATGGATGGCATGCGCCGCATCGCCGGCCAGGACCAGACCCGGTGCCGTGATCCGGCGTCGCCAGGATGGCCGAAGTGGCCAGGCAAGCCGCGGTGCGACAAGGCGAAGATAGCCAAGGCCCGGGCCAAACGCCTCAAGGCAGGCAGCTTCAAAGGCAATGTCATCACCTGCCAGCAGCCGCTCTGCTTCGGCGTTTGGCAGTGTCCAGACAAGTGACAGCCTGTTGCCGTCAAAGGGCATCAGGGCGAACGGACCTGTCTGTAAAAACCGCTGAAAGGCCGTATTGTCATGATGGCGCTCGGCCTCGAGAAGGGTCACGATGGCTGTCTGTGTCTGGCGCGTCTCGCGACAGCGCAGCCCGGCCTCTTCCGCAAGCCGGCTTCTTGCACCGTCACAGGCCACAACCAGCGCCGCCCGAAGCGATGATGATGTGCCGTCGGCATTTGTCAGGGTCATCTGTGCGCCATCGGGATGGATCTGCCAGTCCGACACCGCCGCCCCGGAGGTATGCGTTACCGGACGTGAAGCTATGCTGTCGCGCAGCGCCGCCTGAAGCGCCATGTTGCCAACCACAAACGCCATCGGCGCCTCGGCGGTGTGCCATGACAGGTCGGTCTGTGCACGTCGTCGTGCCGCCAGTCCTGTCGGCGGCGCGCCCTCGGCGACGGCAATGCGGTGGATGGGGGTCGGCGGCACCGGCAAGCGGTCCCAGACACCAAGCGCCGTCAGCATCCGCGCCCCGGCGGCGTTGATCGTTGTCGTCCGTTCATCAACATCGGATGCCTGGCCGCCATCCCTGTCGACAAGCGCGACATCGACACCGGCATAGGACAGCGCCGTTGCCATCATCACCCCTGTCAGGCCGCCCCCGACAACCGCCACGTCATGCATTGTTGTCTCTCTGACTGTCGGCCTGACTGTCGGCGAAATGTCGGTCGATGACCTGCCGGGCCAGAGCGGCCAGGTCTGTACCGTCGAAAAGATAGGCATGGCATCCGGCGGCCCTGCCGGCCTCGACGTCGCTGTCGCGATCGCCGATCATCACCGAACCTGCCAGATCAACATTCCATTTGGCAGCCAGCTTCAGCAGCATCCCCGGTGCCGGTTTGCGACAGCTGCAGGGCGTTCGCATGGCGGATGTCGGTGCATCGGGATGATGCGGGCAATGGGCGATATCCATGATATGGCCGCCGGCAAGGGCTGTCTGCGCCACAAGATGGTCGTTGAAGGCCTGCATCTGCGCGGCGGTGAAGAATTCCCGCCCGATTCCCCCCTGATTCGTCACGATGAAACAGGCGATTCCGTGCCGATGGAACAGGGCCAGTGCGGCAGCTGCGCCGGGCATCCAGGCAAAATCCTCCACCAGATGGGTATAGCCATGGTCGACATTCAGCGTCTGGTCGCGGTCGAGGAACACCGCGCCACGAAGGACAGGCCGCTTCATACCGGCATTTTTCTGTGGTGATGGCATCATAACTTCATCTAGGCTGAATGAGGGGGCGCTGTCCATGTGTAAAGCGGTCTCATGGGGGTGTTGCGACAGCTGTCCGGCTGGCCGATCTGCCAATTTCAGGTTCAGAGATTGCCCGCCCGCACATCATGCGTTAGGACAGTGACAAGGTCAGGTTTCCAGACGGCCTGAAAGGCCGGGGTCCGGCGGGTTCCGGACCAGCGGGGACAGTGGCCGGCGTAAAGACAGGGTGCGGAACAGACGATGAAGTTAAATCCGGATTACAGCTTGTTTGACGGCAATATGTTTGTGCAGATGCGTGCCCTTCTTGCCGATCTTGTGGCACCTGCGGGGCGGGCTGTTCTCGATATGTCGATTGGCGAGCCGCAGATCGCCGCCGGCGACCTGCTGACCCGCAGCATGACGTCTCATAATGATGGCTGGCAATTCTATCCAAAGGCAAAGGGGCATCCGCGCTTTACCCAGGCGGTGGACTCCTATATCGGTCGTCGCTGGCCTGCCGCCGCCGGCCTCATCGACCTTGAAAAGCAGATGCTGCCGGTGCCGGGAACGCGCGAACCCCTTGGCCTGATCGGCGGGCTTGTCAGGGGTGCAAAGGCGAATGCGGTGGCGCTTGTCGCCAACCCCTATTATCACGCCTGGCGGGCTGGCGCGCTGGCCGCGGATGGTGACATTCGCTATCTGAATGCGCTGGCCGAAACCGGATTTGTTCCCGATCTTGCCGCCCAACCGGACGACGTGCTGGCCCGCACCAGCATCGTCTATCTTTGCAGCCCGACAAACCCGCAAGGCGGCGTGATGTCTTTGGCGCAGATCAAATCCGCCATCAGCCTGGCCCGCAAGCATGATTTCCTGCTGGTGATGGATGAATGCTATTGCGACATCTGGCGCGGTGCGCCGCCTGCCGGCGCGCTCGAGGCGGCGGCGGCGCTTCATGCCGAAGACGGCGGTGATGCGTCGCTCGACCCGCTCCGCAATCTGGTGGTGCTGAATTCGCTGTCAAAACGTTCCAGCGCCGCCGGGCTTCGTGCCGGCTTCATGATCGGCGATGCCGACGTTATGGCGCTGTATCTGAAAGTCATCGCCAATACCGGATCGCTGGTGCCGACACCATTGCTTCTGGCAGCGGCCGATCTGTATGAAGATGACGAACATGTCGCCGCAATTCGGGCACATTATGACCACAGCTTTGCCCTTGCGACACGTCATCTAGGCGTGACGCCCCCGCCCGGAGGGTTCTTTCTGTGGCTTCCTGTGGCCGATGACCGACAATTTGTCAGGCGGTTGATGCAGGAACAGGCGGTTCGCGCGATGCCGGGGTCGTTCATGGCCGAGGTCAGCGAGGGGATCAATCCCGGTGCTGGCTATGTGCGGATGGCGCTGGTCCATGACCATGACCGCACCGAGGAAAGTCTTGCCAGGGTGGCGGCACTCTATGATGTGGACAGCCGTGGTGCGGCATAGATGGAGGTGATGATCGACGCTGAGGCCAAAAGCAGGATCCTGTCCCCGGCTCTGATCGCCTTTTTCCGGCGGCGGGCGATGGAGCTTGGCGGCATCTGCCTGATGGCAATTGGCGTGGGCCTGACAGCAATGCTGTTTTCGCCAGGCCGGTATGATCCGTCCTTCAGCGCCTTTTCAACCGGCGATATTGAAAACTGGTTTGGCCCGCTCGGCGCGACCATCGCCGGCGGACTGCACATCAGCCTCGGAACGGCCAGTTTTTTTCTGACCCTGCTGCCACTTGGCTGGGGCTACCGGCTGATCCGCAAGAAACCGATACGCCACACGATCGTCCGGCTGTGCCTGGCGCCGATCGCGCTGGTGCTTCTGGCGGCGGGGTTTTACGGCCTGTCCGGCGCTGATGGCAGTGCGTCCGGCGGTGCCGCGGGCGTCATCCTGACAGGTCTGACACTGCCGCATCTGCCACCGTTGCAACCGTTCCTCGGACTGACAAACGCCCATTATCTCGGGGCCGGCTATGTGATTGTCGGATTGGTGATCTGGGCCTGGTGCGCCACCTTGTCGCCACGACAGTTTAGCCTTATCGTGGCGCCTGTCCGCGGTCTTGCCGGCATGGTGATGCGCCGCCTCGCCATGCGCCGGGACCAGGGCAACGCGGATGATGCTGACGCGCCGCCGCTTACCCTGACCGAACCCGACGCCGACGCCCCGTCAAAAAAGAAGACGACGCCACGCAAGGCATCCCGCAAACGTAAAGAACCGACCCTGATTGCCGGCGTCGCATCGGACAGTGCCGCCGCCAGCCGCGATGGTGGCCAGGGGCGTCTGGATCTTGATACCGACGGACATTTCCGTCTGCCACCGGGCAAACTTCTGTCTGCGCCCGGCAAGGCTGCCTCCGGCCCCTCGAAACGGGAACTTGAGGAAACAGCGGCGCAGCTGGAACATGTTCTCGGCGATTTCAGCGTAAAGGGCGAAATTACCGAATCCCGTTATGGTCCGGTTGTGACACGCCATGATCTGGTGCCGGCCCCGGGAACCAAATCGCAGCGTGTGATCTCGCTTGCCGATGATATCGCCCGCTCGATGAGTGCGGTTTCGGTCCGCGTTGCGGTGGTGCCGGGCCAGAATGTGATTGGTATCGAACTGCCGAATGTCGACCGCCAGATGGTGGTGCTTCGGGAAATTTTCGACCATGCCGCATGGCATGATGATGGCGGTGATCTGCCGATGGCGCTTGGCAAGGATATCGCCGGCGCGCCGGTGATTGTTGATCTTGCGAAGATGCCGCATCTGCTGGTGGCGGGAACCACGGGATCGGGCAAATCGGTTGGTATCAATGCGATGATCCTGTCCCTGCTGTACCGCCATACGCCGGAAACCTGCCGGATGATTCTGGTTGATCCAAAGATGCTTGAACTGTCGGTCTATGACGGTATCCCGCATCTTCTGAGTCCGGTTGTCACCGAACCGTCAAAGGCGGTGACAGCGCTGAAGTGGGCGGTGCGGGAAATGGAAAGCCGGTATCGCAACATGGCCAAGCTCGGTGTTCGCAATATTGCCGGCTATAACCAGCGCGTTGCCACGGCCCGGGCAGATGGCGAGGTGCTGACGCGGCGTGTGCAGACCGGATTCGACACCGAGACAGGCAAGCCTGTCTTTGAAGAGGAAATACTCGATCTGGCGCCGCTTCCCTTTATCGTTGTGGTGATCGATGAAGTGGCCGATCTGATGCTTGTCGCCGGCAAGGAAATCGAAGCCGCGGTTCAGCGTCTGGCGCAGATGGCGCGGGCCGCGGGCATTCATGTCATCATGGCAACGCAGCGCCCGTCGGTTGATGTCATCACCGGCACCATCAAGGCCAATTTCCCGACCCGTATCAGTTTTCAGGTTACCTCGCGGATCGACAGCCGGACCATTCTTGGTGAACAGGGCGCAGAACAGCTTCTTGGTCGTGGTGACATGCTGTTCATGGAAGGTGGCGGGCGTGTCATGCGTGTGCATGGGCCATTCGTTTCCGACAAGGAGGTCGAGGCCGTGGCCAATTTCCTGCGCAAGCAGGGTGAACCGGATTATAACGACAAGGTTGTTGCCGAAGAGGAAGACACCGACGCGCTGGCAGGCGGCACGGGCGACCTTCTTGGGGATGATAGCAGCCTGTATGACCAGGCGGTACAGCTTGTCGTTCGCGAACAGAAAGCCTCGACCAGCTTTGTGCAGAGGCATCTCAAAATCGGCTATAATCGTGCCGCGACCATTATCGAGGAAATGGAAAGCAATGGTATCATCAGCGCCGCCAACCATGTTGGCAAACGAGAGGTGCTGATCACAGAAGGGGACTCATAGCAGATGGCTGTTATGGGCAAAAGAGGCGGGATTTTCCGGCTGGTTGGGCTGCTTGCCATCATCCTGGTGCCCAGCATTCTGACATTGGGCATCCTGACAACCGGTGGTCTGGCGGCGGCAACCGACCCTGTCAGCCGTGCCGAAGCCTGGTTCGACAATATCACCACGATGCGCGCCGATTTCATTCAGGTGGCATCCGATGGCACCAGCGCGACAGGCGAGCTGCATCTTCGTCGACCCCATCGGATGAAGGTGATCTACGATCTTGAAGAACCGTTGATCCTGCTGACAACGCCGGTTTGGCTGCATGTCGACAGACCGAATGACAGGACCGTGACAAGCTATCCGATCAGCGAGACCCCGCTATCGCTGATCCTGCGCGAGGATGTCGTTCTGCAATCGCCGGAATTCACCACCACACATGTGGTTGAAGACGGTATCACGCGGATCACGCTGACGCGCGATGTCGGCGAGGCGGCCGGCGAGCTGACGCTTGAATTCACCAACATACCCTTCGAACTTCGTCGCTGGACAATCCGCGACGCTGCCGATGTGGCAACCACGGTGACGCTTCAGAACATGCGCTTTGGTCATCGCTACGAGAACAAGTTCTTCGCAAAATCCGACTACCCCATCCAAAATTGACGCAGGAAAAGTCGCCATGCGCCTAGCAACCTGGAACATCAACTCTGTCAGACTGCGGATAGATCTGGTTCTGGATTTTATCCGGCGCCACAATATCGACGTGCTGTGCCTGCAGGAAACCAAGACCGAGGATGTACATTTCCCGGTGGCGGCGCTGGCCGAAGCCGGCTGGCCGCATCATGTCTATCGCGGCGAGAAAAGCTATAATGGCGTGGCGATCATTTCGCGCCTGAAGCTGTCGGACCCGGACCATATGGACTGGGTCGGGCGCGGCGACTGTCGTCATATTTCGGCGCGCATTGAAGGTGGGCCGCTGGTCCATAATTTCTATGTTCCCGCCGGGGGTGATGTTCCGGATCGTGACGAGAACCCGAAATTCGGGCACAAGCTCGATTTCATTGCCGAAATGACCGGGTATTTTGCCGCCAACAGGCCGCAGAACGCCATTCTTGTCGGCGATCTGAATATCGCGCCCCTTGCCGAAGATGTCTGGTCTACAAAGCAGCTCCGCAATGTTGTCAGCCATACACCGGTCGAACGCGAGGGTCTGCTGCGACTGATCGCGGACGGGGGGTGGCATGATGTTGTGCGCGCGCATTTCGGACCTGATGACATTCTCTATTCCTGGTGGTCCTACCGCGCCCGTGACTGGGCGGCGAGTGATCGTGGACGGCGGCTGGATCATGTCTGGACAAGTCATGATCTGGCAGACAGTGTTCGTTCGGTGTCGATCGAGCGGGATCTCAGGGGCGCGGAAAAGCCGTCGGACCATGTGCCGACGGTGATCGAACTCTAGCCCCGCCCCGCTTTTCATTCGCCATGATTTGGCGTATAGGCAAGCCATGACAGCGTTTCTGAAAATGCATGGCCTTGGAAATGATTTCATCATTTTCGACTGGCGCGATGCCGGCCCGGCACAGGTCGGTGCCGTTGCGGCGCGGCGCCTTGCCGATCGTCGCCTTGGCATTGGCTGCGACCAGATCCTGGTCATCCGCAACTCGGACAATGCCGATATCAGGATGGATATCCTGAATCAGGATGGATCTCTGTCCGGCGCTTGCGGTAATGGCACCCGCTGTGTCGCCGACTATGTAATGGGTCAGTCCGGCCGTGACGATCTCAGCATTGAAACAGACGGTGGTCATCTTCGTGCCTGGCATGCGGGCGATGGCGAGATAGCTGTTGATATGGGTCCGGTGGCGACCGGCTGGCGCGATGTGCCATTGGCGCATGAGGCGGATACGCTTCAGGTGCCGCTGGGGGTTGACGGTCTTGGCGATGCGGTCTGCCATTCCCTCGGCAATCCACATGCCGTCGTCTTTGTCGATGATGCCGAAGCGATGGATCTTGCGCGTCTGGGGCCACTTGTCGAACATGCGGCGCTGTTTCCACAGCGGGTCAATCTCTCGGTTGTCAGCCAGATTGACGAGGCGGCGTTCAGAATGCGTGTCTGGGAACGCGGTGTCGGCATTACGATGGCTTGTGGAAGCGGTGCCTGTGCTGTCGGGGCGGCAATTGTCCGGCGCGGGCTTGGGCCACGGCGCAATCACATCCAGATGGATGGAGGCACCGTCCAGATCGACTGGGACGATGTCAGCCATCATGTGACGATGACCGGGCCTGTATCCTATGTCTGTCAGGGCACCTTGTCGCCTGAACTGGACGCCCTTCTGGAGCAGCGCCATGGCGCAGCGTAACGCGCCAAGGGTCGAAACCTTCGGCTGCCGGCTGAATATCTGGGAATCAGAAGTTGTGCGTGACCAGGCGGCGACAGCCGGTCTGAACGATGCCATCATCTTCAACACATGTGCGGTGACAGCTGAGGCCGAGCGCCAGGCGCGGCAGGCGATCCGCCGGGCCAGACGTGAAGATCCCGAGGCCCGAATCATTGTCACCGGTTGTGCCGCCCAGATTGCGCCTGATACATGGGACGCGATGCCCGAGGTCGATCATGTTGTCGGCAATCATGACAAGCTGGCACCGCCGGTCTGGCAGTCTCTGGCGGCTGGTGGCGAGGCCGTCATCGTCAGTGATGTCATGCAGGTCCGCGAAACAGCAACGCATATGCTGGATGCGTTCAGCGCGCATACGCGTGGTTTTCTGCAGATCCAGCAGGGATGCGACCATCGCTGTACCTTCTGCATCATTCCCTATGGCCGGGGCAACAACCGCTCGGCAGGGCTTGGGCAGATTGTCGAATCGGCTGGTCAGCTTGTTGATGGCGGCAGCGCCGAGATTGTGCTGACCGGGGTCGATATTACCTCATGGGGAAGCGACCTGCCTGGCCGCCCGCGCCTTGGCGATCTGGTGACAGAGCTTTTGCGTGCGCTGCCGGGTCTGCAGCGGCTGCGGCTGTCCTCGCTGGACCCCGCCGAACCCGATTCACAGCTGATGAATGTTCTGGCCACCGAATCGCGGCTGATGCCGCATCTTCATCTGTCGGCCCAGCATGGTGATGACACAATCCTCAAGCGTATGAAGCGGCGCCATCTGGCGCGTGATGTGGTGCGGTTCTGTGACGAGGCGCGCCGCCGCCGTCCGGATGTTGTGTTCGGGGCTGATCTCATTGCCGGATTTCCAACTGAAACCGATGCCGCCCACGAGGCCACGCGTCGCCTGATTGACCGGGCGGGCCTGACCTATCTTCATGTCTTCCCCTTCTCGCCGCGGGCCGGCACGCCGGCAGCGCGCATGCCGCAGCTGGATGGCAGGGTGATCAGAACCAGGGCTGACGAGATTCGCGCGCATGGCATGGCACGCCTTGAGGCGTCTCTCGACAATGCGGTTGGAAGCCATGATCAGATTCTTGTTGAATCGGGCAATGCGGGGCATGGCCGGAATTTTGCGAAGATGCGGCTTGAGGGGGAGATGGAATCGCCCGGATCGCTTGTTGACGTGACGGTTCTGGCGCGTGATGGTCAGCATCTCACGGTGGTAAGGCGGTAATATGAGCTGGTTGAAGAAACTGACTTCCGGGCTGAGCAAGACAAGCGCCAGAGTTACCTCATCGCTGTCCTCGCTTCTTGGTCGATCCTCGATTGACGCCGCCTCGATCGAAGAGGTCGAGGATGCGCTGATCAGTGCCGATCTCGGCACCGCGGCGGCGGCACGTCTTGCCGAACGCGTGCGACGCCATAAATTCGATGGCGAGGTGACGGCACAGGCCCTTGCCGGGGCGCTTGCCGATGGGATCACCGAGATCCTGGAACCTGTGGCAGCGCCGCTGCATCCCGATCCAGCCAACAAGCCGCATGTGGTGCTTCTTGTCGGTGTCAACGGGTCGGGCAAGACAACCACGGCCGGCAAGCTTGCCAGCCAGTGGCGTCAGGAAGGCAAATCGGTGATGCTGGCGGCGGGGGACACATTTCGTGCCGCCGCCATCGAACAGCTGCAGATCTGGGGTGATCGCACCGGAACCGAGGTGATTGCGGGTGCGCAGGGCGGTGATGCTGCCGCGCTGGCCTATCAGGCGCTTGAACGGGCCCGCTCGCAGGGTACGGATGTGCTGATCATCGACACGGCCGGCAGGTTGCAAAACCGGTCTGAATTGATGGATGAGCTGGCAAAGATTGTGCGTGTGATCCGCAAGCTGGACGATACAGCCCCCCATGATTCGGTGATTGTGCTTGATGGCACGGTTGGCCAGAACGCGCTGTCCCAGGTCAGCGCCTTTCAGGATATCGCCGATGTCAGCGGGCTGATCGTGACCAAGCTTGACGGCTCTGCCAAGGGCGGGGTGGTGATAGCGCTGGCCGAGAAATTCCAGCTTCCCGTTCATGCTGTCGGGGTTGGCGAAGGTGCGGATGATCTGCAGCCCTTTGAGGCCCGTGATTTCGCCAACGCGCTTGCCGGTGTTGCGCCTGACGCCTGAGCGCTAGGATGTGACTGTGGGTCTGTCAGACTCAGGGAATCAGGATCGCGCTGCGTCCGGTGGCCCAGTAGGCCGCGATTCCCACAAATTCATGAAGCCATGTTCTGACGGCATCTGTCCCCGCCTCAAGGTCGAAAATATCGGACGAGCCGGTGCCGGTCTGGAAATCCACCGGATAGGCAATGATGCTGTCCCACCCGGCCGCGGCAAAGGCACCCTTTGCGCGCGGCATATGCGCCGCCGAGGTGACAAGCACCCATCGGCTTCCGGGCTGCGGCACCGCCACGGCAAGACTGTTGACCGCGTTTTCATAGGTGTTGCGGCTGGTTGATTCATAGATGATGCCGTCATCGGCAACGCCAAGCTCGGCGACAAGGCGGCGGATTGTTTCAGCCTCGCTCCAGCCGGCGGGTGTCAGCCTGCCGTCAAAGCCACTGAACAATAATGTGCTGCCGGGGTTTGTGCGATGCAGCATCAGCCCCTTCGTCAGCCTGTCAGCCGCTCTGTTCTGCTGCGGTTGATTGCGGCTCTCGGAAATGTCGCCAAAGACCGTATGCCCGCCAAGAACAATCACGCCATCGACCGGTGGGCCGGACAGTGCCGGAATGTCATATCGGCTCTCCAGATATTGCAGGGGCGCTCTCGACAGAAACAGCACGCCATAGAGCAGTGGCAGCAGCAGCGCACCGGCAATACAGATCTTCATCATTCGGCGCCGGCGTCGCCAGCGCATGACGACCGCGACCGCCAGAAGCAGATAGGGGTAGGCCAGCGGCTCGACCAGGATCGCGAGAATTTTCGAAAGCGTGAAAAACATCTGCCAATTCTTGACAAGTCTTGCGAAAAAGCGCAACACACACCCACATCACGCCATCACCGGCTGCCAGACCCTTGCGGGTTCCATCCGTCCTTGAAGTTTTCGAGCACGGGTGCCATCGGTGTTTGCGGCGTGCTGTAACGTTTGGGAATATCGCCGTCCCCTGGCCGGCACGGGATCAATCACAGCAGGGCATGTGCCATGTTTGACAGTCTGAAGGACAAGCTGCAGGACGTTTTCAGCGCCCTTGGCAAGCGCGGCGCGCTCCGCGAATCGGATGTTGACGCCGCCCTGCGCGAGGTACGGCTCGCGCTGCTTGATGCCGACGTTGCACTTCCTGTTGTCAAAAGCTTCATCGCAACCGTTCGGGAACGGGCTGTTGGCAGTGATGTTCTGAAAGCGGTGCGGCCTGATCAACAGGTCATCAAGATCGTCAATGATGCGCTGGTCGATGTGCTGGGCAGTGAACCGGCGCCCCTGAATATTGCCGTGAACCCGCCTGCCGTGATTCTGATGGCCGGCCTTCAGGGTTCGGGCAAGACCACCACCGCCGGCAAGCTGGCGCTGCGCCTTCGCACCCGCGAGCGCAAGAAAGTCATGCTTGCCTCGCTTGATGTCACACGCCCTGCGGCGCGTGAACAGCTGCGTATTCTCGGTGAACAGGCGGCGGTTGGTGTTCTTCCCGAGGCCGATCGGGAATCGCCGGCCCAGATTGCCAAACGCGCCCTGCAGGCGGCCAAGCTTCAGGGATTCGACGTGCTGATCCTCGACACGGCGGGCCGGGTGACGATTGACGAAGGGCTGATGGCGGAACTCCGCGAGGTCAAGGCGCTGACCAGCCCGCATGAAGTGCTGCTTGTTGCCGATGCGATGACAGGCCAGGACGCGGTGACAACCGCAACGGCTTTTAATGACGCGGTTGATATCACCGGTATTGTGCTGACCCGTCTTGATGGTGATGCACGTGGCGGTGCGGCGCTGTCGATGCGCGAGATCACCGGCTGCCCGATCAAGCTTGTTGGTGTTGGTGAAAAGCAGGACGCTCTTGAAGAGTTTGATCCGGCGCGGATGGCTGGCCGCATCCTCGATATGGGCGATGTCGTCGCGCTCGTCGAAAAGGCTGCCGAGAATATAGAGGTCGAAGAGGCCGAGCGGCTTGCCAAAAGGATGGCCAAGGGCCAGTTCGACATGAACGATTTTCTGACCCAGCTTCGCCAGTTGCAGAAAATGGGCGGGCTTGGCGGAATCATGGGCATGCTTCCCGGCCTGGGCAAGATGCAGAAACAGATTGCCGCCGCGGGCATCGATGATTCGATGATCCGCCGGCAGGAAGCCATCATTCTGTCGATGACCAAAAAGGAACGTGTTTCGGTCGGGCTTCTCAACGCGTCGCGCCGCAAGCGTATTGCTGCCGGGTCTGGCACCTCTGTCCAGGAGGTGAACCGGCTGGTCAAGCAATATCAGGACATGGCGCGGATGATGAAGAAGCTTGGCGGCAAGACCGGTGCCGCTGCCATGAAGGCGCTGCTTGGTGGCGGCGGAATCCCCGGCGGTGGAATGCCTGGCGGAATGCCTGGTGGAATGTCAGGTGGAATACCGGGCGGCCTTGCTGGCGGATTGAAGGGTGGCTTGCCCGGGCTTGGCGGGGGACTGCCCGGCCTTGGCGGCAAGCCGTCCGACAAGAAAAAGTAGTGATACGAATACCAATCTCGATGTGAACACCAAGTGTGAACAGCCATAAATCTTTTGCGAAAGGACCAACTATCATGGCTTTGAAAATCAGGCTCGCCCGTGGCGGCGCGAAAAAACGCCCTTTCTACCGGATTGTCGTTGCCGAGGCTTCGGCACCGCGTGACGGTCGTTATGTCGAGCGCGTCGGTACCTACAACCCGATGGTTCCCAAGGATCATAATGATCGCGTGACGCTGGATGCCGAGCGGATTGCACATTGGCTTGGCCAGGGTGCGCAACCAACCGAACGCGTACACAAGATGCTGGCTGCGGCTGGCCTCGCAGCGGCACCGGTGATTCGTGACCAGCCAAAGAAATCCGCGCCTGGCAAGAAGCGCGCCGAACGTGAAGCAGAAGCCGCCGAGGCCGCTGCCGCCGCCGCCGAAGCAGAAGCCGCTGCTGCCGCTGAATCCGAGGCTGCAGAAGCTGCCGAGGCCCCAGCCGAAGAGGCTCCTGTTGAAGAGGCTGCTGCTGACGAAGCCCCGGCCGAAGAGGCCCCAGCTGAAGAAGCTGCTGCTGAAGAAGCCCCAGCTGAAGAGGCTGTTGCCGAAGACGCGCCAGCTGAAGAGGCCCCTGCAGAGGAGTCATGAGTACTGGCCGTCTGGCGATCGGCGCGGTTGCCGGCGCGCATGGCGTAAAGGGCCAGTTCAAGGTCAAGCCCTTTACCGCCGCGCCGCGTGACATCGCCACATATGGTCCGGTCTGGGCCGGTGATCGGCAGCTGACATTGTCCGTCATGGGGATGACAGCTGCCGGCATGGTGATCGTCAAGGCGGCCGAAATCAACGATCGGGACAGCGCTGCGGCGCTTCGTGGCACGACTTTGGAGGTGGATCGCGGGGCGCTTCCTGACACGGATGGTGACGAGATCTACCATGCCGACCTGATCGGCGTTTCTGTTGAAACGGTCGCCGGTGATCATCTGGGGCGGCTTGTTGCGCTCCATGATTTCGGAGCTGGTGAGATTGCCGAGGTAAAGCCGCCGAGCGGGCCGTCGCTGATGCTGCCGTTCGACCCGCTATTTGTGCCGGAAATCGATCTTGTGGCAGGACGCGTCGTGGTGTCCCCGCCGGAGGGATTGCTGGAGCTGGCCGATAACAGGGGACCGGACGGCGATGATGTCAGGGACCGTGGCAAACCGCATCGGGGTGATTCAGATGGCTGAGCAGGCCTGGCAGGCGACCGTGCTGACGCTGTTTCCGGAGATGTTCCCCGGACCACTTGGCGAGTCGCTGGCCGGGAAATCGCTGAAGGACGGTATCTGGGCGCTGAAAACGCTGGACATTCGGCAGTTTGCGCGCGATAAGCACCGGACTGTCGACGATGTGCCACTTGGTGGTGGCGTCGGGATGGTGCTAAAGCCGGATGTTGTGGCGGCGGCACTTGACCATGTCGCCGACGCGCCTGGCCCGCGGATCTATCTGACACCGCGAGGACGGGTCCTGGACCAACCGCTTGTGCGTGAGCTGGCCGCTGCCGATGGCGCGGTGTTCCTGTGCGGAAGGTATGAAGGCGTTGACCAGAGGGTCATTGACGCCGCCGGGATGCTGGAGGTCAGCATCGGTGACTTCATCCTTTCGGGGGGCGAAGTCGCGGCGCTGACAGTGATGGATGCGGTGGTAAGGCTCCTGCCCGGGGTGATCGGCAAGGAGGCAAGCCACCAACAGGAAAGTTTCGAGACCGGGCTGCTGGAGCCGTCGCTCTACACGCACCCTCGGAACTGGAACGGAATTGAGGCGCCAGACATTCTGGCGTCCGGCCACCATGGCAGAATCGCCGACTGGCGAGCTGCGGAGGCCAGACGGGAGACGCAGGCGCGCCGCCCGGATCTATGGGAAAAGTACCTGCAGGCGCAGGCACGGAAAAACGAAGTGAAGGAATAGGGCGATGAATATCGTTGACCGCATTGGCAAGAAGCAGATGGAAAAAGCGCTGGCACAGCGCACCATCCCGGAATTCGGCGCTGGCGACACGGTTCGTGTCGACGTCAAGGTCGTCGAGGGTTCACGTGAACGTATCCAGGCATTCGAAGGCGTGTGCATCGCCCGCAAGAATGACGGTGTGAATTCATCCTTCACCGTTCGCAAGCTGTCCTATGGCGAAGGCGTCGAGCGCGTCTTCCCGCTTTACGGACCCCAGGTGGCTGGTGTGACGGTTGTCCGCCGTGGCCGTGTTCGTCGCGCGAAGCTGTATTATCTTCGTGGCCGGACCGGCAAGGCCGCCCGTATTGCCGAAAAAACAACAACCCGCGAGGCGTCCTCCTCCTGACGGTTCCGTCCGGCCAGGAAGACGACCTTGCCGGCAGCCCCACGGAGGAACATATGTCGGCGCCAAAGACCCTGTTTGACAAAATCTGGGATGCCCATGTCGTGCATCGCCAGGATGATGGCACCTGCCTGATCTATATCGACCGGCACCTTGTCCATGAGGTGACAAGCCCGCAGGCCTTTGAGGGCCTGCGCAATGCCGGGCGCAAGGTCCGGGCCCCGAACCGCACACTGGCTGTCGCCGACCACAATGTTCCAACAACCGACCGGTCGGTCGGTATCGAGGACGAGGAATCCCGCATTCAGGTCGAGGCGCTGGAGACCAATGCCGCCGAGTTTGGTGTGCCCTATTTCGCGATGAATGACGTGCGCCAGGGCATTGTCCATGTGATCGGTCCAGAGCAGGGGTTCACCCAGCCCGGCATGACCATCGTCTGCGGTGATTCGCACACCGCAACGCATGGTGCCTTCGGCGCGCTTGCCTTTGGCATTGGCACCTCGGAAGTTGAACATGTGCTGGCGACACAGACGCTGATCCAGAAGCCGGCAAAGAACATGCGGATTACCGTTGACGGTGATCTGGCGCCCGGTGTCACCGCCAAGGACATCATTCTGGCAATCATCGGCAAGATCGGCACTGCCGGTGGCACCGGTCATGTTATCGAATTCGCCGGCTCGGCCATTCGCGGGCTGTCGATGGAAGGCCGGATGACGGTCTGCAACATGGCCATCGAGGGTGGTGCCAGGGCCGGCATGATCGCGCCTGACGAAAAGACATTCGCATATCTTGCTGACAAGCCGATGGCCCCAAAGGGCGAGATGTGGGACAAGGCAGTGGCCTATTGGCGTTCGCTTCCATCCGATGACGGTGCCAGCTATGACACCGAAATTGTTCTGCCGGCTGCAGATATTGCGCCGACCGTGACCTGGGGTACGTCGCCGGAAGACGCGCTGCCGATCACCGGGGCGGTGCCGGATCCGGACAAGGAAAAGGACGAGATCAAACGCGCGAAACTGCAGCGGGCGATCGACTATATGGGTCTGGCGCCCGGTCAGAAGCTTACCGATGTGAAAATCGACACCGTCTTTATCGGGTCCTGCACCAACAGCCGGATCGAGGATCTTCGCGCTGCCGCTTCGGTGGCTGCCGGCCGCAAGGTGGCGGACGGTATTCGCGCGATGGTTGTTCCCGGTTCGGGCCTTGTCAAGGAACAGGCCGAGGCCGAGGGACTCAACGAGGTCTTTACCGCCGCCGGTTTTGAATGGCGTGAACCCGGATGCTCGATGTGTCTTGCCATGAATGCCGACAAGCTGTCCGAAGGCGAGCGCTGTGCATCGACCTCGAACCGCAATTTCGAAGGCCGCCAGGGACGTGGGGGACGCACCCACCTTGTCAGTCCGGAAATGGCAACTGCTGCGGCAATTACCGGATATCTGACCGATATCCGGGATTTGCAGAGCTAGGCCGGGGAGATAACAGATGCAGAAATTTGACAAGCTGACCGGAGTTGCGGCGCCGCTGAACATTCTCAATGTCGATACCGACATGATCATCCCCAAGCAGTTCCTGAAGACGATCAAGCGGTCGGGCCTCGGGGCCAATCTGTTTGACGAGATGCGGTTTACCAAGGACGGCGCCGAAATCCCCGATTTCGTGCTGAACAGAGAGCCGTATCGCGAATCGCAGATTATCGTCGCCGGCGACAATTTTGGATGCGGGTCAAGCCGTGAACATGCCCCCTGGGCGCTTCTTGATTACGGTATCCGCTGTGTGATCTCGACCAGTTTTGCCGATATCTTCTATAACAACTGCTTCAAGAACGGGATCCTGCCGATCACCGTTTCGGCTGATGACCGTGACGCGTTGATGGCCGATGCACAGGACACCGAAAATCCGGAACTGTCCATCGATCTTGTCGCGCAGAAGATCCGGCGGCCGAACGGGGCGGAGATTTCCTTCGACATTGACCCGTTCCGCAAGAAATGTCTGCTGGAGGGTCTCGATGACATCGGGCTGACCATGGAAAAGGGCCAGTCGATCGACAGTTTCGAAGCGGCCCGCACCGGCGACAAGCCCTGGCTCTGAGGCCAGGTGAACCACAACAGTTTCTAGGCAAGGATAGGCGAGATGGCGTCGAATCGAAAGATCATGGTGTTGCCGGGCGATGGTATCGGCACTGAAATCATGAAGGCCAATATGCGGATCATCGACTGGCTGGCAAAGCACAAGTCGATCAGCTTCGACATGCAGGAAGGGCTTGTCGGCGGGGCTGCCTATGATGCGCATGGCACGCCGTTGACCGACGAAACGCTTGCCGATTCCATCGCGGCAGATGCGGTTCTGTTCGGGGCTGTCGGCGGCCCGCAATATGATGATCTGGCATTTGATCTGAAACCTGAACGCGGCCTGTTGCGGCTTCGCAAGGAAATGGACCTGTTCGCCAATCTGCGGCCGGCAATCGTGTTTCCTTCGCTTGTCGAAGCCTCGACGCTGAAGCCGGAAATCGTGTCAGGTCTCGATATCATGATCCTTCGTGAACTGTGTGGCGGCTCGTATTTTGCCGAGCCGCGCGGCATCGAGGATCTTGCCGATGGCACGCGCCGCGGGTTCGACACCAATGCCTATACAACGCCGGAAATCGAACGAATCGGCCGCGTTGGCATGGATCTGGCACGCAAGCGCAATGGCAAGCTGACCTCGGTTGAAAAGGCCAATGTCATGCATTCCGGCGTGCTGTGGCGCGAGGTGATGACAGCCCTTCACGCTGCCGAGGGTGATGGTATCGAGCTTGGCCATATGTATGCCGACAACTGCGCCATGCAGCTTGTCCGCAACCCCAAGCAGTTCGACGTCATTGTTACCGACAATCTGTTTGGTGATCTGTTGTCGGATTGTGCGGCGATGCTGACCGGCTCGCTTGGCATGCTGCCATCGGCTTCGCTTGGCGCGCCCGACCCCGAAACGGGTCTGCCAAAGGCCATGTATGAACCTGTTCACGGCTCGGCACCGGATATTGCGGGCCAGGGTATTGCCAATCCGCTGGCACAGTTCATGAGTTTTGCGATGCTGCTTCGCTACAGCTTTGATCAGGGTGCCGAGGCCGATCTGCTGGAAGCGGCAGTCGACAAGGCGCTGGCCACCAGCCGTACCGGTGACATCATGACGCCGGGCTGCACACAGACCGGCACCGATGGCATGACCGACGCGGTGATTGACGCAATGGACAGGCTGGCCCGCTAGGCTGGCCCACCAGGTTGGCCAGCAAGGCTGACCTGTCAGATCGGGCAAAAAAGGGCCCGTCATCATGGCAATGACCATGAAGAAGAGGATAAAATGGGATATCGAGTAGCTGTTGTCGGCGCTACTGGCGCGGTCGGACGTGAAATGCTGCAGACTCTGGCAGAACGCAACTTCCCTGTCGACAAGATGCATGCTGTGGCGTCGTCACGCTCGGCGGGTCGCGAAGTGTCGTTCGGCGAGGACGAGGTGCTGACTGTCGCCTCGCTGGAAAAGTTCGATTTCGGCGAGGTCGATATCGCGCTGTTTTCGGCAGGCGGTGCCACGGCAACAGAGATCGCACCGCGCGCCGGCGAGGCGGGCTGTATCGTTATCGACAATTCATCGGCGTTTCGGATGGATGACGATGTGCCGCTGGTCGTGCCGGAAGTGAATGCAGATGCTGTAGATGGGGCGCTTCGCCAGAATGGCGGGCGCAACATCATCGCCAACCCGAACTGTTCGACGGCGCAGCTTGTTGTGGCGCTGAAGCCGCTTCATGAAAGCTTTGGTGTCAGACGGGTCGTTGTCTCGACCTATCAGGCGGTGTCGGGGGCCGGCAAGCCGGCGATGGACGAGCTGTTCAACCAGACGCGAGGCATCTATGTGAACGAGCCAGTCCGCCCGGAACTTTTCACCAAGCAGATTGCCTTTAACGCAATCCCGCATATCGATGTCTTCATGGATGACGGGTTCACCAAGGAAGAATGGAAGATGACCGCCGAGACCAAGAAGATCCTTGATCCGGCGATCGAGCTGGTCGCGCATTGTGTTCGCATTCCAGTCTTCATCGGCCACAGTGAAGCTGTCTTCATCGAAACCGACAAGCCGATGACGGAAACGAGTGTTCGCGAGCTTCTTCGCAACGCACCGGGTGTCACCGTTATCGATCACCGGGCAGATGAAGGCTATGTCACCCCGCATGAGGCTGCCGGTGAAGACGCGGTGTTCATCAGCCGGATCCGCAAGGATCCGACGGTCGAGAACGGCATGGTATTCTGGTGTGTGTCGGACAATCTTCGCAAGGGCGCGGCCCTGAATTCGGTACAGATCGCCGAGCTGGTTGCCGAGCGTGGCATGACCGGCAGATAGGGGATCGCGGGTCGCCGACCTAGATTTTCAGCGCGGCCACAAGGTCGAGATTTTCAAGAAGCGACAGATCGCGCGGCGAGTCGCTTGCCGCGATGATCCTTTGTGCGGTCTGGCTGGCAGTCTGAAAGGCGGCGTCAATATCCCGTCCGGCTGCCAGCTGACCCGCCAGAATGGCCGTCAACAGATCGCCGCCACCAGCCACATTGTGACCGTCGCCGCCAGCATCGGACCAGCTGGCACCGCCCTTTTCTGTCATCAGCAGATCACCAACCCCGTACCGGCTGTCATCAATCCCGGTGGCGATGACCGCGCCAAGGGGCTGCGTTGCCAAAAGCCGGCCCGCCGCGGCTTCGGCACTGGACCGGTTGGAAACCGGCATCCCCGAAAGGAAGCCGAGTTCAAAGCTGTTCGGGGTGATGATGTCCGCCCGTGGCAGCAATGTGTCAATCACCGCCTGTGCAAGCTCTGCGGCGATGTAAAGCCGACCACCGTCACCCAGAACCGGGTCGAGAATGTATTGTCCTGACCCGGCGCGCCGCCAGGAATCGACAAAGCCGGCAATGGCATCAGCCTGCGTGGTCGAACCGAGATAGCCCGATACAATGCCGGCAATCTGCCCAACATCGGTCAACGTGCCCAATCCAGCCAGGATGTCCCCGACAATCCGGTCCGGGACAGCGTCACCGACACGGCGCCCATAGCCCGGATGCGCGGCCAGCATCACCGTCGGAACAAGCAGCGGCGTCAGCCCAAGCGCTGTCAAAACCGGGCCGACAACATTGTTGCCGACAAAGCCGACAGTCACCGTGGAGTGGATGGACAGTATATTTTTCATGATTGGCGAGTTGTCCCCGGAATTGGTTCATTAGGCAAATAAAATCTGCTGTCGATCTGCGGTGCTTGTTTCCTGCGTCCAAATGCGGCGTGCTTTCGCATTGACTACCAACGGTCCCGCCCCCTAAAACTCAAGACAGGTGCTAATACGTAAAGGAAGATTGTGATGGCGAGACCACGTCCGTTGTCGCCGCATCTGCAGGTGTATCGCCCGCAGTTGACGTCGATGATGTCGATCACTCACCGCGCAACGGGTGTCGCTCTGACCACCGGCACGGTGGTGTTTGCGGCGTGGCTTGTTGCGGTGGCGCTTGGGGGCGAGACCTACATGATGGCGGCGGCGATCGCCGCCCATCCTTTGGGGCAATTTGTCCTATTCGGATATTCGGCTGCGCTGATCTACCATGCTCTCAATGGTGTCAGGCACTTGTCATGGGATCTTGGGTATGGGCTGACCATCCCCGAGGTATATCGCAGCGGTCATTTCGTGCTGTTTTTCACGTTTCTGCTGACGGCATGCCTGTGGCTTGTCATCCTGATATAGGGGGAAAACGGTCATGGCTGATCATATATCGGGCATCACCAACCGGCCTCGCGTGCCGGGGCTTGGCCATTGGCGCTGGCAACGATACAGCGCCGTCATCGTGCTGCTGCTGATGGGGTATTTTGTGATCCTGCTGGCAAATGTTGGCGGCCTTGATCACGCCAGCGCGCGTTCGCTGGTGGGGCATCCGGCACATGCGCTGGCGCTTGCCGGGCTTGTCACCATCGGTCTATGGCATGGCATGCTGGGGCTGCAGGTGGTGATCGAAGATTACATCAGTGTGGGTGGCGGTCGTCACGCTGCACTGGCGCTGGCCCGGATCGTGATGGGCCTGATCGGTCTGGCAAGCCTGTGGGCCATCGCGCATGTCGCACTGTGAAACAGCCATGCCGGGCCCCATGCCGGGCCCCCTGCAGGACCATAATGTGGTTCGTCGGCAAACATTTGAGTGAAAGACGGGAAGGGTTGACCTGATGTCGGCTTATGAAATTACGGATCATCATTATGATGTGGTTGTTGTCGGTGCTGGCGGTGCCGGGCTGCGTGCCACCCTTGGCATGGCGGCATCGGGGCTGAACACCGCCTGTATCACCAAGGTCTTCCCGACACGCTCGCACACCGTTGCGGCGCAAGGTGGCATTGGCGCCGCGCTCAACAATATGGGTGAAGGCGACAACTGGCAGTATCACATGTACGATACCGTCAAGGGGTCCGACTGGCTTGGTGACCAGGACGCGATCGAATATATGTGCCGCAACGCCATTCCGTCGGTGATCGAACTCGAGAATTACGGTGTTCCGTTCTCGCGGACCGAGGAAGGCCGGATCTATCAGCGTCCCTTTGGCGGACATACGCTGGATTACGGCAAGTCGATGGCGCGCCGCGCCTGTGCCGCTGCCGACCGGACCGGACATGCGATCCTTCACACGCTGTATCAGCAATGTCTGAAGCACAAGGCGCATTTCCATATTGAATTCTTCGCTCTTGATCTGCTGATGAATGAAGATGGTGAATGTGCCGGTGTGATCGCGCTGTGCATGGAAGACGGTACGCTGCACCGATTCTGGGGCCAGCAGACGGTTCTGGCGACAGGTGGATATGGCCGTGTCTATTTCTCCTGTACGTCGGCCCATACCTGTACCGGCGACGGCAACGCGATGGCTCTTCGGGCCGGATTGCCGCTTCAGGACATGGAATTCGTGCAGTTCCATCCCACCGGTGTCTATGGTGCCGGGGTGCTGATTACCGAGGGCGCGCGGGGCGAGGGCGGCTATCTGACGAATTCCGAAGGCGAACGGTTCATGGAACGGTTCGCGCCGACGGCCAAGGACCTGGCAAGCCGTGATGTTGTCAGCCGGGCGATGACGATCGAGATCAATGAAGGCCGCGGTGTCGGTCCGAACAAGGACCACATCATGCTGCATCTTGAGCATATCGATGCCGACACGTTGCACCAGCGGCTTCCGGGGATCACCGAAACGGCGCGGATCTTCTGCGGCGTTGACGTCACCCGCGAACCGATCCCTGTACTGCCAACCGTGCATTACAATATGGGCGGCATCCCGACCAATTATCACGGCGAGGTCATTTCGGCCAAGAATGGTGACGAGAACGCCATTGTTCCCGGCCTGATGGCCATTGGAGAGGCGGCCTGTGTATCGGTTCACGGCGCAAACCGCCTTGGTACCAATTCGCTTCTTGATATTGTCGTGTTCGGGCGCGCCGCCGCGCATCGTGCTGCCGAAACCTGTACCCCTGGCGGTGCCACCCGCTCAGCGTCGCAGGCCGCAACAGACAAGGCGCTCGAGAGGTTCGACCGCATGCGTCACGCGAAGGGCGACATTGGCGCCGCGTCAATCCGTATGAATATGCAGCAGGTGATGCAGAAACATGCCGCCGTGTTCCGATCCAGCGAAAGCCTTGCCGATGGCGTGTCGAACATGGATCAGGTGGCTGCGCAGATGCGCGATATCGGGGTCAAGGACCAGTCTCTGATCTGGAACACCGACCTTGTCGAGGCGATGGAGCTTGAAAACCTCATCGGACAGGCGCTTGTCACCATCCGGTCGGCGGACCAGCGGCAGGAATCGCGCGGCGCGCACGCGCATGAGGACTGGCCCGAGCGTGACGACGAAAACTGGATGAAACACACTGTCATGTGGCTTGATGACAACAATGAATCGCGTCTCGACTATCGCAAGGTGGTGATGAACACACTCAGCAACGATGTGGCGCCAATCCCGCCGGCACCGCGCGTTTATTAATCTGGTAATATTAATCTGCTAACAAGGCAGCAGATAACAGGACAATATTGGGGGCTGGCGACATCATGGCTGAATTCACCCTTCCGGCACATTCCAGGATCACCTCCGGGGATCACTATCAGGCCCCTGACGGGGCGTCCAATGTCCGTGTGTTCCAGATTTATCGCTGGTCGCCGGATGATGACGACAATCCGCGCATCGACAAGTTCGAGGTGGACCTTGACGATTGCGGGCCGATGGTTCTCGACGCGCTGATCAAGATCAAGAGCGAGCAGGACAGCAGCCTGACGTTCCGCCGGTCCTGCCGCGAGGGGATCTGCGGGTCCTGTTCGATGAATATCGACGGGACCAACACTCTGGCCTGTCTGAAGAGCATCGAAGATGTCTCCGGCGATGTGAAGATTTTCCCATTGCCGCATATGCCGGTGGTCAAGGATCTGGTCCCCGATCTCAGCAATGCCTATCGCCAGCTTGCCTCTATCGAACCCTGGCTGAAGTCGGATCAAGCCGCACCCGAAGGCGAGGAACGTCGCCAGTCACCTGCCGAACGTGAAAAGCTCGACGGGTTGTGGGAATGTGTTCTGTGTTTCAGCTGTTCGACGGCCTGTCCAAGCTATTGGTGGAATGGTGATGAATATCTGGGTCCGGCGGTGCTGCTTCAGGCCTATCGCTGGGTTGCCGACAGCCGTGACGATCGGACCGCCGAGCGGCTTGATGCGCTTGATGACAGCTTTGCGCTCTATCGCTGCCATACCATCATGAATTGCGCCAAGACATGCCCAAAGGGTCTGAATCCCGGCAAGGCCATTGCCAGCATCAAAAGCGAGATTGCCAGCCGGTGATGGTGCCTGCTTGCGTCCCGACGCCGTCGCCGGAGTGACGAATGGCTGATACAGCCGCACCAACCACCGTAGGCGCCGCGCTGACTGCCCGTATCGAGGCAGGCGAACTGAATCGTGACGGCGCTCAGATGGCCGTGGCGGCGGCACTGGACAATCTGATCACAAGGCTGACCGCGGCACCGAAACGACGGTGGTTCGCTGGCCTTGCACGGCGTGCCGAACCTGTCAGAGGTCTCTATATTCATGGCGGGGTTGGGCGTGGCAAGACCATGCTCATGGATATGTTTCACCAGACGCTGTCGCTGTCGGATGACGAGATCAGGCCATTTCGTCTGCATTTTCATGATTTCATGGTCATGGCTCAGGATGCTGTCCACGCGGCGCGTGAACAGAATGCCGACGATCCGATCGGTGCCGCTGCCGATCATCTGGCGGCGCGCGGCAAGGTGATGTGTTTTGATGAGATGGAGGTGCGGGATATCGCTGATGCGATGATTCTGTCGCGGCTTTTCACGGCGCTGTTCGATCGTGGGATTACAGTGGTGGCAACATCGAATCGACATGCCGACGGGCTGTATGAAAACGGTCTTCATCGCGACAGGTTCCTGCCCTTTATCGAGCTTTTGAAGATACGGTGCGAAATTCACGAAATCGCCGATGGCAAGGATTGGCGCGCCAGCATGCTGGCCACGCTGCCTGCCTGGTATGTTCCAGACGACACCCATGCCGACCAGGCGCTTGCCGACAGTTTTCACCGGCTTGCCGGCACCGCCCCTGTGACAAGCGATGTAATCCGGGTGGCTGGCCGCGAGATCTGCTTTGACCAGGTGGCGGGCGATGTGGCACGGGCCAGCTTTGCGGCGCTGTGCGACACACCTCTGGCGGCGCGCGACTATCTTGCCATTGCCGGGCGGTTTGCCGGGTTGATCATTGATCATGTGCCGGCACTGTCAGATACGAACGAGGCTGCGGCCAGACGGTTCATGTGGCTTGTTGATGCGCTTTATGACCGGCAGCGTTTCATCATTGCATCCGCTGCCAGCGAGATCGGATCGCTGTATGACGGTCATCATTTTGCCTTTGAATTTGACCGGACCCGTTCACGCCTTGGCGAAATGACCCGACGCCATGGGGCATTCTAGTTCCGGCATCGTCCTGCCGGGTCGATGGCAAGGTTGGCATGGTGCGGCAATTCCTCTTGTTTAGGCGTGTGGATTCCGGTAAACCACCGGCAACATTCCGCCGCGCCGACGCTGGCGTTGGCGCTCCGAAAATTCAAACGCTTTTCAGGAACCGCACGATATGGCTCGCAACAAAATTTCACTGGTTGGCGCTGGCAACATCGGAGGCACTCTTGCCCTTCTGGCCGGCCTGAAGCAGCTTGGCGATGTCACGCTTTTCGACATTGCCGAAGGCATTCCGCAGGGCAAGGCTCTGGACATCGCACAGGCAAGCCCGATTGAGGGCTTTGATGCTGTTCTTGGCGGATCAAACGACTATTCCGCGCTGGCTGACAGCGATGTGGTGATTGTCACTGCCGGGGTTGCGCGCAAGCCCGGCATGAGCCGTGATGACCTGATTGGAATCAACACCAAGGTCATGCAGCAGGTTGGCGCCGGCATCCGTGACAATTGTCCCGATGCCTTTGTCATCTGCATCACCAATCCGCTTGATGTGATGGTCGGCATTCTGCAGCAGGCATCAGGTCTGCCAACAGCACGTGTTGTCGGGATGGCCGGCGTTCTGGATTCCGCGCGCTTCCGCTATTTCCTAGCCGAGGAATTCAAGGTGTCGGTCGAGGATGTGACGGCTTTCGTCCTCGGCGGCCATGGCGACACCATGGTGCCGCTTGTCCGTTATTCGACCGTCGCCGGTATTCCGGTGCCGGATCTGATCGCCATGGGCTGGTCGACCGAGGCGAAAATCGCCGAGATCGTGCAGCGGACGCGCGATGGTGGTGCCGAAATCGTCGGTCTGCTGAAAACAGGTTCGGCTTTCTATGCGCCCGCCTCCTCCGCCATTGAAATGGCCGAGGCCTATCTTCTCGACAAGAAACGCGTCCTTCCCTGTGCTGCCTATGTCGATGGCGCCTATGGGTTGTCCGGCCTGTATGTAGGTGTGCCGGTTGTGCTTGGTGCCGGTGGGGTCGAGCGTGTTGTCGAGATTGCGCTGGATGACGAGGAAAAGGCGATGTTCGATCATTCGGTCGCCGCGGTACGGGCACTCAATGAGGTTGTTGAGTCTCTGGACTAGATCTGGGTGCGGGCGATTGCCCGTGTTGTGGGGGACAGTAAATGAACATCCATGAACATCAGGCCAAGACATTGCTGGCCGGCTTTGGTGTCGCGGTGCCAAATGGCAGGGCGGCATTTTCGGTCGATGAGGCCGCCGCTGCCGCCACCGACCTCGGGGGGCCGGTGCATGTCGTAAAGGCGCAGATTCACGCAGGGGGTCGCGGCAAGGCTGGTGGAGTCAAGGTTGTCTCTTCGGTTGATGAGGTGCGCGAGGTTGCGACCGATCTTCTTGGCAAGACCCTGGTCACCCATCAGACCGGTCCGCAGGGACGCGAGGTCAAGCGTCTCTATGTCGAGGAAGGCTGTGACATTGGTGACGAGCTTTATCTGTCGCTTCTTGTTGATCGTGGCAGCAGCCGGATCACCATCATTGCCTCAAGCGAGGGTGGGATGGATATCGAGGAAGTTGCCGCCACGCAGCCGGACAAGATCCTGTCTGTGGCAATCGACCCGGCCACCGGCCTGCAGGCGCATCACGCGCGCCGTCTGGCAGGCGTCATGGGGCTTTCGGGGGCAACCGCAAAACAGCTTCCAAAATTTCTGGGCGGTCTTTATGACGCCTTTATCGCGCTTGACGCCAGTCTGATTGAAATCAATCCGCTTGTTGTGACCGGTGCCGGTGACCTGCTGGCGCTTGATGCAAAGATGAGCTTTGACGACAACGCGCTGTATCGGCACCCCGAGGTAGTGGAGCTTCGCGATCTGGCCGAAGAGGATCCGGCCGAGGTCCGTGCCAGCGAGTTCGACCTCAACTACATCAAGCTTGATGGCAATATCGGCTGCATGGTGAACGGGGCCGGCCTTGCGATGGCCACCATGGACATCATTCAGCTTCAGGGCGGCTCGCCGGCCAACTTCCTTGATGTCGGTGGCAGCGCGACAACCGAACGCGTGACCGAAGCCTTCAAGATCATTCTTTCCGACGAGAATGTCCGGGGCATTCTGGTGAATATCTTCGGTGGCATCATGCGCTGTGACATCATTGCCGAGGGTGTTGTCGGGGCGGCCCGCACGCTTGGTCTCGACAAGCCGCTTGTGGTGCGCCTGGAAGGCACCAATGTCGATGAAGGCAAGCGCATCATGGCCGAAAGCGGCCTCGCCATCATTCCGGCGGACAATCTTGCCGATGCCGCGGCGAAGATCGTCGCCGCCACCGCCTGACGGGGGAAGTCATGTCAGTTCTTGTGAATAGTCAGACCAGGGTTATCTGTCAGGGCTTTACCGGCTCGCAGGGAACATTTCATTCCGAACAGGCCATTGATTACGGCACCACCATGGTTGGCGGTGTGACGCCAGGCAAGGGTGGGCAGACGCATCTGGGACTGCCGGTGTTCAATTCGGTTGGCGAGGCCATGTCCGAGACCGACGCCAACGCATCGGTCATCTATGTGCCGCCACCATTTGCCGCTGATTCGATTCTTGAGGCCATCGACGCCGGGATGCCGTTGATCATCTGCATCACCGAAGGCATTCCGGTGCTCGACATGGTCCGGGTGAAACGGGCGCTGGACGGCAGCCAGAGCCGTCTGATCGGCCCTAACTGTCCCGGCATCATCACACCCGGTGAATGCAAGATCGGCATCATGCCTGGCCATATCCACACCCCGGGCAAGGTTGGAATTGTCTCGCGATCGGGAACGCTGACCTATGAAGCTGTCGCCCAGACAAGCGCTGTCGGGCTTGGCCAGTCGACCTGTATCGGGATTGGCGGGGATCCGGTCAACGGAACCAACTTCATCGACTGTCTGGAGATGTTCCTTGCCGATGACCAGACCGAGGCGATCGTGATGATCGGCGAAATCGGCGGGTCGGCCGAGGAAGAAGCTTCCGCCTACTACAGCGCGCAGCCGAACCGCAAGCCGATTGCCGGCTTCATTGCTGGCCAGACGGCGCCTCCGGGACGCCGGATGGGACATGCCGGTGCCATTGTCAGTGGCGGCAGCGGTGGTGCGGCAGACAAGATTGGCGCGATGGAGGCGGCCGGATTTGAAATGGCGGAATCGCCTGCGGATATCGGCAATGCTGTGACCCGCGCCATGGCGCGGGGCGTCTGAAACGCAGATGGCTTGAATCTCAGCCGCCAGCGCCTAGACTGGGGATGGGGAAACAACATGAACGGGTGTGTGACATATGGATGACGCGGCGCAGGTGCCAGCCCCGCCAGATCCGGCTGGTGATTTTGATCTGACCTTCCTGTCGGCGGCCAACGCCACCTTCATTGCCGAAATGAATGCTGCCTGGCGGCGTGACCCGTCAGCGGTGGATGCGCGATGGGCGCGTTATTTTGAGCAGCTGAACGCGCTTGGCGACACCAGCGCCGAAATCGAACGTGGGCCAAGCTGGGCGCGCAACGCAAGCCGTATTGTCGGGGCAACCGATCCGGCGGATTCCATCAACGCCGTTGCCGCCGGCCATGCCGCCGGGCGGCGGATGAATGCCGATGACATGCGGGCGGCAACGCTGGATTCGCTTCGCGCGGTGATGCTGATCCGGGCCTATCGTATCCGTGGACATCTGATTGCCAATCTCGACCCGCTGTCACTCGAAAACAAGCCGCTTCATCCCGAACTTGATCCGGCCACCTATGGGTTTACTGACGAGGACTGGGACCGCCCGATCTTCATCAATTACGTTCTGGGGCTGGAAACGGCGACACTCCGCGAGATTGTCGAGACGCTGCGGCGCACCTATTGCGACACCATCGGAGTCGAGTTCATGCATATCCAGGATCCGGCCCAGAAAGCCTGGATTCAGGAGCGGATTGAGGCCATCGGCAATCGCACAGACTTTACCAAGCGCGGCAAGAAGGCGATCTATGAGCGCCTTGTCGATGCCGAGGAATTCGAGAAATATCTTCACAAGAAATATACCGGCACCAAGCGTTTTGGCATGGATGGTGCCGAGGCGATGATTCCGGCCATCGAGCAGATCCTGAAGCGGGGCTCGCAGCTTGGGCTCGGTGAAATCGTTGTCGGCATGGCGCATCGTGGCCGCCTGAACATGCTTCACAATGTATTTGGCAAACCGTTCCGGGCGATTATTTCGGAATTTCTCGGTAACCCGGCCAATCCCGAGGATGCTGGTGGGTCCGGTGATGTGAAATATCATATGGGCGCGTCATCCGACCGCGAATTTGACGGCAAGACCGTGCATCTCAGTCTGGCGCCGAACCCGTCGCACCTGGAAATTGTCGATCCGGTGGTTGTCGGCCGTGTGCGGGCCAAGCAGCAGCAGCGTGATGACGTCGAACGCCGAGAGGTGGTCGGCATTCTCCTGCATGGTGACGCCGCGTTTGCGGGCCAGGGCGTGGTTGGCGAGACCTTTGCCTTTTCGGCGCTTCGTGGCTATCGCACCGGTGGCACGATTCACATCATCGTCAACAACCAGATTGGCTTTACGACAAGCCCGCATTATTCGCGGTCATCGCCCTATCCGACAGATGTCGCGAAAATGGTGATGGCGCCAATTTTCCATGTGAATGGCGATGATCCGGAAGCTGTCGTCCATGCGGCGCGTATTGCCATCGAGTTCAGGCAGGCATTCGGCACCGATGTGGTGCTAGACATGTTCTGCTATCGCCGCTTTGGCCATAATGAGGGTGACGAGCCGATGTTCACCCAGCCGCTGATGTACAAGACCATTGGCAAACATCCGACAACACGCTCTATCTATGCCGACAAGCTTGTTGCCGAAGGCATCCTGAGCAAGGCCGAAGCACAGGCGGTTGTCGATGAGCGGATTGCCTATCTCGATGCGGAATTCGAGGCCGGCACAAGCTATCGTCCGAACAAGGCAGACTGGCTGGAAGGAAGCTGGTCCGGCATGCGTGCCGCGCATGGTGTCGAGCGCCGCGGCGAGACCGCTGTCGATCTCGACACGCTGCGCCGGATTGGTGAAACCATGACCACGGTTCCCGATCATATGACGCTGAATCCAAAGCTGACCCGTATTGTCGAGGCACGTGCCGCCAGGATCAAGGATGGCAATGGCCTCGATTGGGCCACGGCTGAACATCTGGCCTTCGGCTCATTGCTTCTCGAGGGGAACATGGTGCGTCTGTCGGGGCAGGATTCCTGCCGTGGCACCTTCAGCCAGCGTCACGCTGTTCTGGTCGACCAGGCAACCGAGGAGCGTTATGCGCCACTTGCGCATCTGGCACCCGACCAGGCGACGTTTGAGGTCATCGATTCACCATTGTCAGAAGCGTCGGTGATGGGGTTCGAATACGGTTTCTCGCAGGTTGAGCCAAACGCCCTGGTGATGTGGGAAGCGCAGTTCGGCGATTTTGCGAATGGCGCACAGGTGGTCATCGACCAGTTCATTTCGTCCGGCGAGGCGAAGTGGCTGCGGATGAACGCGCTGGTGTTGTTGCTGCCGCATGGCTATGAAGGCCAGGGCCCCGAGCATTCATCGGCCAGGCTGGAACGCTATCTCCAGCTTTGCGCCGAAGACAACATGCAGGTTGTCAATTGCACGACACCGGCCAATTATTTCCATGTGCTGCGCCGCCAGCTGCGTCGGGATTTCCGCAAGCCGCTGGTTATCATGACCCCGAAATCGCTTCTGCGTCACAAAGGATGCGTGTCATCGCTTGATGATATGGGCCCCGGCACCACCTTCCACCGTGTTCTCGACGAGCGCGACACAAAGGTGAAATCCGGCAAGGCAAAGCGCATCGTCATGTGCAGTGGCAAGGTCTATTACGATCTGGCGGCGGTGCGTGACGAGGCCAAACTTTGGGATGTCGAGATCATCCGGGTCGAACAGCTCTATCCGTTCCCGACACGCGCCGTGACAGAGGTTCTGGAACAGACACCAAAGGCAACGATGGTGTGGTGCCAGGAAGAACCGCGCAATATGGGCAGCTGGACATTTGTTCGCGATTTCATCGAAGAGGCGATGCAGGCGGCAGGTGCCAAGCAGCAACGCCTGATCTATGCGGGTCGCGATGCCGCTGCGTCGCCGGCAACGGGTACGCTTGGCCGTCACAAGCGCGAACAGGCGCATCTTGTCGAGGATGCGCTGGGCCTGTTGGCAAAGAAATAATCACCTCGGCCCATATTGGGTGGGCCGATTTGCAGTTTGACAATGGGGGAAACCAGCCCCCGACGAGGAGGCCTCAGCGCCATGGCGATCGAAATCACAGTTCCTACTCTTGGTGAATCCGTGGCGGATGCGACGGTGGCTCGCTGGATCAAGACAACAGGCGATGCGGTGGCAGCCGATGAACCTGTGGTCGAGCTTGAAACCGACAAGGTGACCCTCGAGGTGCCGGCCCCCGCCGCCGGCACGCTTGGCGAGATCATCGCTGCCGAAGGGGCGACTGTCGAGGTTGGCGCCAGCCTGGCCATTCTGAATGAGGGGTCGGCACCAGCTGCCGCCTCGACTGCCGGCGTGGCCCCGGCCGCGAAAGCTGCCGCCGAAGCGGCCCCGGTTTCCGCGCCCGCGGCTGTATCCGCACCAGCCACGCAAGGCGCATCTGATCTGCCGCTGTCGCCGGCGGTACGCCGCCTTGTCGAGGAAAACAACCTCAATCCGGCGACGATCAGGGGTACCGGCGTTGATGGTCGGCTGACCAAGGCTGATGTCCTGGCCCATATGAAGGGCGCGCCGACAGCCCCCGCGACCCCGGCAACCAGTGCCACACCTGTTTCCATGCCGCGCCAGACACCGCGCCCCGAGGATGCCGCCCGCGAGGAACGGGTGCCGATGTCAAAGCTTCGCCAGGTGATCTCCACCCGTTTGAAGACCGCGCAGAACACGGCAGCGATGCTGACCACCTTCAATGAAGTCGACATGTCGGCCCTGATGACGATGCGGGCGGATTACCGGCAGGCCTTCGAGGCCGCCTATGGCACCCGCCTCGGCTTCATGGGGATGTTCGTTCTGGCCTCGATCAAGGCGCTGCAGGATTTTCCGGCTGTGAACGCCGAGATCGACGGCACCGACATTATCTACAAGAACTATTACAATATCGGGGTTGCTGTCGGCACCCCGCAGGGCCTTGTCGTGCCGGTTGTGCGTGACGCCGGCGCTATGGATCTGGCGGCAATTGAAACGCAGATCGCCGATTTCGGCGATCGCGCCCGAAATGGCAAGATCACCCCTGACGACATGGCGGGTGGCACCTTCACGATTTCGAATGGTGGTGTCTATGGCTCGCTGATGTCGACACCGATCCTGAATCCGCCGCAATCCGGTATTCTGGGCATGCACAAGATTGAAAAGCGAGCCGTGGTGATCGACGACCAGGTGGTGGTCCGTCCGATGATGTATCTGGCGCTGTCCTATGATCACCGGATCATTGACGGCCGCGAAGCCGTGTCCTTCCTGGCCCGGATCAAGGAACTTGTCGAGGATCCGCGCCGCCTCGTTCTCGGGGTCTGACATACCGCCGCCGCCAAGGCGGCATGACAAGATGAGCAAGCTGGAGATCCAGATGAGCGAGACCGCATTCGACCTGATTGTTATTGGCGCCGGCCCGGGTGGCTATGTGGCTGCAATCCGCGCCGCGCAGCTGGGAATGAAGGTGGCCTGCGTGGACCGGCGGGACAGCCTTGGCGGCACCTGCCTGAATGTTGGCTGTATTCCGTCAAAGGCGCTTTTGAACGCATCCGAGCATTATGCCGGGGCGGCCGGTGGCGGTCTTGCGGCGCTTGGCATTTCGGTTTCCGGGGTCAAGCTTGATCTGCCGAAAATGATGCAGGGCAAAGACGAGATTGTCGGCAGCCTGACCGGCGGGATCGATTTTCTGTTCAAGAAGAACAAGATTACGCGGCTGCATGGACAGGCGCGGATTGACGGGCCGGGCAGGGTTGCAGTGACGGATGGCAAGGACAAGGGCACCTATGAAGCCCAGAAAATCCTGATCGCCACCGGAAGCCATGCGTCCAGCCTTCCCGGTATCGAGATCGACGAGACACGGATTGTCAGCTCGACAGGTGCGTTGACGCTGTCGAAGGTGCCGAAAAAGCTGATTGTTATCGGTGCCGGCTATATCGGGCTGGAGCTTGGCACAGTCTGGGCACGGCTTGGCGCCGAAGTGGAGGTCATCGAATTCCTGCCGCGAATCCTTCCCGGCATGGATGATGAGATTGCCAAGAAATTCATGGCTATCGCGAAAAAGCAGGGTCTGAAATTCCGCCTCAAGACAGCGGTGAAATCGGCCAAGGCCGGAAAGAGTGGCGTCACACTGACAGTGGCCCCGGCAGAGGGTGGCGAGAGCGAAACGATCAAGGCTGACGTCGCGCTTGTCGCGGTTGGCCGGCATCCGGCGACCGACGGGCTCGGCCTTGAAGAGGCCGGTGTCGCGATGAATGAGCGTGGACGTGTCCGGGTTGATTCGCGGTTCGAGACCTCGGTCGAGGATATCTATGCCATTGGTGATGTGATCGACGGACCGATGCTGGCCCACAAGGCCGAGGAAGATGGTGTTGCCGCGGTCGAGATGATGGCCGGTCATGCCGGTCATGTTGATTACGATCATGTGCCGGGGATTGTCTATACCGCGCCGGAAGTGGCCACGCTTGGCAAGAGCGAGGAGGCACTGAAGGCGGCTGGCATCGCCTATAACAAGGGAAGCTTTCCGTTCTCGGCAAACAGCCGCGCCCGCGCACAGGGTCATGCCGACGGATTTGTGAAAATCCTTGCCGATGCTGAAACCGACCGGGTTCTCGGCGTTCACATCATCGGCCACGAGGCTGGCACGATCATTCATGAATGTGCCACCGCAATGGCTTTCGGGGCCTCGTCAGAGGATATTGCGCGCACCTGTCATGGCCATCCGACACTGAATGAGGCGGTCAAGGAAGCGGCGCTGGCCGTCGACGGGCGCGCCATTCACATGTAGCCCCGGTCACATGTAGCCATGATGTCCCGCGTCAGGATGCGCGGGGATGGGTTTCGCGATGCATGCGCAGCAGGTGCGCCTCGTCGACATTCGTATAGCGCTGTGTTGTCGACAGGCTGGCATGGCCAAGAAGTTCCTGAATCGCCCGCAGGTCGGCGCCATTGCCAAGAAGATGTGTGGCAAAGGCATGGCGAAGCGCGTGCGGTGTCACATGGGCTGGCAGGTTCAGCTCCAGCCGCAGCGACTCGACAAGCCGCTGCGCGGCGCGCGCGCCATAGGCATTGCCACGCGCGCTGACAAAAAGCGGGGCGGACGGGCCACCATCAAAGGGACAGCACTCGAGATAGGCATGCACCGCCTCGGTGATTGCGGGAAGCACCGGCACATCACGCGTCTTGCCCCCCTTGCCGGTGATTCGCAGCCAGTCGCCAAGTGGCGCGTCACCACGGATCAGTCCGACCGCCTCGGAAACGCGAAGCCCGCCACCATACAGAAGCATCAGCAGCGCGAAATCCCGCTGCTTGGCCCAATCGCTTCCCCGACGGCGGAAAATGGCCGCAAGAAGCGCCCTTGCATCCGCCTCGGACACTGGTTTGGGAACGGATTTCGCCGGTCGCGGTGCGCGCAGCCAGCTGACATCATTGACGGTCATCCTGCCTGTCCGTCCACAGAATCTGTAGAAGCCACGCAACGCCGACACGCGGCGCGCGATGGTGCTTCGGGCCAGGCCGCGCGCCGCCATATCGGCAAGCCAGCCCCGAAAGCATCGTCTGTCCGGCGCGGCATCAGTGCCGGCATGGCGAAGATAGTCGTCAAGATCGGCGGCGTAGGCGGCGAGGGTGTTGGCACCATAGCGCCGCTCGGTTTCCAGCCAGGAAAGCCAGGCCTGTCTGTGTGCCTCTATATCCTGCCGCGCCGCCGCCATCGCTACAGGATGGACTGTCCGGTGCCTTCCCAGTCCGAGATGAAGGCGGCCAGACCCTTGTCCGTCAGCGGATGCTTGTAGAGCGCTGTCAGGATTTTCGGTGGCAGGGTAACGACATCGGCGCCAAGCAGGGCCGCATCGACAACATGCTGGGTGCTGCGAACAGAGGCGACGAGAACCTCGGTTTCCATATTGTACTGGTCATAGATGGTGCAGATTTCTTCAATCAGGCCCATGCCGTCATGCCCGATATCATCAAGCCTGCCGACAAAGGGTGAAATGAAGGTGGCGCCGGCCTTTGCCGCCAGCAGTGCCTGTCCGGCGGTGAAACACAGCGTGACATTCACCTGCGTTCCGGCCTCGCGAAGCACCCGGCAGGTCCGAAGCCCGGCTTCGGTCAGCGGCACCTTGACGGTGACATTGGGTGCCAGCGCGGCAAGTTTCTTGCCCTCTTTCAGCATGGTCTCGAAATCGGTGGCGGCCACTTCGGCGCTGACCGGACCATCAACCATCTCACAGATCTGGGCAATGGTTTCCAGGATATTGCGACCTGATTTGGCGATCAGGGACGGGTTTGTGGTTACGCCATCAACAAAGCCGCTGGCAATATGGGCCTCAATCTCGCTGATATCGGCGCTGTCGAGGAAAATTTTCATGTCAAGAAATCCGCTCTCCGGTGTAGGTTGGTGTCGACCGTGCCGACGCGCGGAGTGTATCGCATGACAGGTGGCAAATCCACCTGTCCAGTAGCATCAGGAGCGGTTTCAGGGGTGACCACGACAGCGGATACCGGTAACAGCCAGAAAACCGTCCGGGTCGCCGTCGCGGTGCCGCTCGACCGCACCTTTGATTACAATCAGGATGGTCTGGGGCCGTTGCCGCGCGGCAGCATTGTCAGCGTTCCCTTTGGACCGCGTGAACTGAATGGCATCGTATTGGGGCCTGGTGACGGCACGGTGCCGGCAACAACGCTGAAGCCGATCACGGCTGTCGCGCCGCTGCCGCCGCTGCCGCCCGCCTTTGTCGATTTTCTGGAACGTGTGGCCAGCTGGACGATGGCGCCGATCGGCGGCGTTGTCAAAATGGCGCTCAGCCAGCCGCAGGCCCTTCAACCCCCGCCTCAGCGCAAGGTCTATCGCCGCCCGGCAACGCCACCGGCGGATGAAAGGCTGACCGACGCCCGGCGCCGTGTTGTCGCGGCGCTGGAACTGGCCGGCGTGCTGTCTGCCGCCGATCTGCAACGCGAGGCCGGTGTCAGCGCCGGTGTAATCACAGCGATGGCAAAGACCGGGAGTCTGGATCTGCTGCTGGTCAGTGACAGTGACCCGCCGGCCCGGCCCCGGCCTTTGGCAGGCCCGCCACCAACCGCCGATCAGGCGGCGGCGATGCAGCAGATCACCGGCAAGCTTTCTGCCGGGTTCAGGCCCATGCTTCTGGACGGGGTAACCGGATCAGGAAAGACGGAAGTCTATTTCGACGCTGTCGAGAAAGTCGTGGCGGCGGGTCGACAGGCGCTGATTCTGTTGCCCGAAATTGCCCTGTCGGCGGCATGGAAACAACGTTTCACCGACCGTTTTGGCGTTCCCCCGACAGAGTGGCATTCCGACATCGCCCCGGGCCGCAAGCGGCGGGCCTGGCGGCATATTGCCCTTGGCGAGGCTTCGGTGGTTGTTGGCGCCCGCTCGGCGCTGTTTCTGCCATTTTCCGATCTTGGCCTGATCGTTGTCGATGAAGAACATGAACATGCCTACAAACAGGAGGATCAGGTCACCTATCACGCTCGTGACATGGCGGTACTGCGTGCCCGGATCCAGAACTGTCCGGTCATTCTGGCGACAGCGACACCGTCACTGGAAAGCTGGGTCAATGCCGGCATGGTTGGCGACCCGCCACGATATCATCATATCAGCCTGCCACATCGCGTTGGCGAAGCGCAGCTTCCCGAAATTACCGCTGTCGACCTTCGCCGCACCCCGCCGGAGCGCGGTCGCTGGCTGGCACCGCCACTGGTTGACGCGATCACGACGCGGCTCGAGGCTGGCGAACAGTCACTGCTGTTCCTGAATCGGCGGGGTTATGCGCCGCTGACATTGTGTGGTGCCTGCGGGCACAAGGTCACCTGCCCGAACTGCGACAGCTGGATGGTCATCCACCGTCTTGCCGGGCGGTTGAAATGTCACCATTGCGGCTATGAAGCGCAACCGCAGCGAGGGTGTGTGGAATGTGGCGAAGAGGACAGCATGCAGGCCTGCGGGCCCGGCGTCGAACGTCTTGCCGAAGAGGTTCTGCAGCGTTTCCCCGAGGCACGATTCGCCGTGTTTTCCAGCGATACGGTCACCACCCCGGGCAGTGCCGAACGCTTTGTCCGTTCGGTCGTCGATGGCGAGGTGGATATCATCATCGGCACTCAGATGGCGGCCAAGGGCCACCATTTTCCCAATTTGACACTTGTCGGCATCGTCGATGCCGATCTGGGGTTGGCTGGCGGCGATCTGCGGGCAGCCGAGCGGAGTTTCCAGATGCTTGCCCAGGTGGCGGGCCGGGCCGGTCGTGCCAGTCGGCCAGGGGTTGCGATGTTACAGACGATGGACAGCACCAATCAGGTGATGGAGGCGCTGTTGTCGGGTGACCGCGACAAATTCCTCAAGGCAGAATCGGAATCGCGGCGTCTTGCCGGCATGCCGCCTTTTGCGCGGCTTGCCTCGCTGGTTCTGTCAGCGCCCGACCCGCAGCGATTGCAGGCGGCGATGCAGACTCTCGATTCGGCCCGCCCGCATTATCATGGTGTTGATATCTTCGGGCCTAGCCTGGCCCCGCTTGGGTTCCTTCGCGGGCGTCACCGTGGCCGGGCGCTTGTCAGGGCTGACAGAACGGTCGATATCCAGGCGGTTATTGCGGCCTGGCTGGCGGCAACATCGCTGCCGTCGGGCGTCAGGCTTCAGGTGGATATCGATCCCTACAGCTTTCTCTAGAAAGCATGAAGGGGCGACGCTGGTTTGAAGCGGAAATTAGGCGGCTTCGGTGCTTGCCTTTCCGGCACGGGTATGATAGCCACCACACCGGCGCAAAAAGTCTTCGACGATCGTCGAATACCCCAGCGCCATCGTGAAAAATTCCTGTTGATGAGGGCACGTCGTTGAGTTCTAGCGCTAAGGGTCTTGCCGGCCGTTATGCAGGTGCATTGTACGCACTTGCCGAGGACGCTGGCAAAATCGATGCTGTTGTTGCCGATCTAACCAGTCTTGCCGACATTCTGGCCGGCAATGATGAGTTGAAGATGCTTGTTGGGTCACCGGCAATTTCCTGGTCAGCACAGACCAAGGCGATGACGGCCATTCTTGAAAAGGGCGGCGCCGACGCGCTGACGGTAAAGTTTGTTGGCACCGTCGCGTCAAATGGCCGGCTGCACGCCCTGTCCCGAATCATTTCCGCCTTCCTTGCCGAGCATGCCCGCCGTCGCGGCGAGATCTCGGCCGAGGTGATCTCCGCCGTTGAACTTGACGACAAGCGCCGGACGCGTGTCGAAAAGGCAGTGGCAAAACTTGCCGGCAGCGACAAGCTCTCGCTCTCCATGCGGGTGGATCCGGCACTCATCGGCGGTCTGGTCGTACGGATCGGATCGCGGATGATCGACACATCAGTAAGAACAAAGCTCAACCGGCTTGAAACAGCTATGAAGGGTATAGCGTGATGGATATTCGTGCGGCTGAAATTTCAGCAATCCTGAAGGAACAGATCGCCAATTTCGGCAGTGATGCAGAGGTCGCCGAGGTTGGGCGCGTATTGTCGGTTGGCGACGGTATTGCCCGTGTCCACGGCCTTGATGAAGTCCAGGCCGGCGAGATGGTCGAGTTCGAGGGCGGTGTCAAAGGCATGGCGCTGAACCTTGAATCAGACAATGTCGGTATCGTTATCTTCGGCGATGACCGCGCGATCAAGGAAGGCGACGTTGTTCGCCGGACCGCATCAATCGTTGACGCGCCGGTCGGCAAGGGTCTTCTTGGCCGTGTTGTCGATGCGCTTGGCAACCCGATTGACGGCAAGGGCCCGCTGAAGGACGTAACCCGCAACCGGGTTGAGGTAAAAGCGCCGGGCATCATGCCGCGCAAGTCGGTTCACGAGCCGATGCAGACCGGCCTCAAGGCGATCGACAGCCTGATCCCGATTGGCCGTGGCCAGCGCGAGCTGATCATCGGTGACCGTCAGACAGGCAAGACGGCGATTGCGGTCGACGCCTTCATCAACCAGAAGCCGGTGAATGAGGCGGCTGGCAAGGATGACAGCAAGAAGCTGTTCTGCATCTATGTTGCCGTCGGTCAGAAGCGGTCGACAGTTGCCCAGATCGTTCGCGCTCTTGAAGAACAGGGTGCGCTTGAATATTCGATCGTTGTCGCCGCCACGGCGTCCGATCCGGCCCCGATGCAGTTCCTGGCACCTTACACCGCCTGCACCATGGGTGAATATTTCCGCGACAACGGCATGCATGCGCTGGTCGTCTATGACGATCTGTCAAAGCAGGCTGTCGCCTACCGCCAGATGAGCCTTCTGCTTCGTCGCCCGCCAGGCCGTGAAGCCTATCCCGGTGACGTTTTCTATCTCCACTCCCGCCTTCTTGAGCGGGCGGCGAAAATGAACGAGTCGAACGGCTCGGGTTCGCTGACGGCGCTTCCTGTTATCGAAACACAGGCTGGCGATGTGTCGGCCTATATTCCGACCAACGTGATCTCGATCACCGACGGTCAGATCTTCCTTGAGACCGAACTGTTTTACAAGGGCATCCGTCCGGCCGTGAATGTCGGCCTGTCGGTCAGCCGTGTTGGTTCGGCAGCGCAGATCAAGGCGATGAAGCAAGTTGCCGGCTCGGTGAAGCTGGAGCTTGCGCAGTATCGCGAAATGGCAGCCTTTGCACAGTTTGCCTCGGACATGGATGCCTCGACCCGGGCGCTGCTTGAGCGTGGCGCGCGTCTGACCGAGCTTCTGAAGCAGCCTCAGTACAGCCCGATGAAGGTTGAAGAGCAGGTTGCGGTGATCTTTGCCGGTGTGAATGGCTATCTCGATGGAATCGAGGTTGGTGATGTCGGCAGGTTCGAAGCTGGTCTGATGGAGCATCTTCGCAGCGCCGCCAGCGATGTCCTTGGCGCGATCCGGGACGAGCAGAAGCTGTCGGACGAGACCGAAGCGAAGCTGAGAGCCGCCATCGAGGCATTCTCCAAGAGTTTCGCCTGAGGATAGCCGTTCGAACAGATACGCGCCGCCCCGTCGCCGCGTGCTGGAACATGGAGCCTGATGCATGCCATCGTTGAAAGACCTTAAAACGCGCATCAACAGCGTGAAGTCGACGCAGAAGATCACTTCGGCCATGAAAATGGTCGCGGCGGCCAAACTGCGTCGGGCACAGGATTCTGCCGAGCGCGGTCGTCCCTATGCCGATCGCATGCAGCAGATCATCAATTCGCTTGCTGCCAAGGCCGACCCGTCCTCGGCACCGCAGCTTCTTGTCGGCAACGGCCAGGACAAAACGCATCTGCTTGTCGTGATGTCAGCTGATCGTGGCCTGTGCGGCGGCTTCAACGGTGCCATCACCCGTCAGACCCGGACCGAGGTGGCTCGTCTTCGCGGCGAGGGCAAGACGGTCAAGCTGCTGATGGTGGGGCGCAAATCCGCCGACGCGCTGCGTCGCGAGCTTGGCGATTCCTACATCGAAGCCCTTGAAGGTATTCAGGGCACTTCGGTTGCCTTTGCAGATGCCGCATCGATTAGTGACAAGGTGCGGACCGGTTTCGAGGCCGGCGAGTTTGATGTCTGCACCATCATCTTCAACAAATTCAAATCTGCCATTTCACAGGAAATCACGCTGAAGAAGCTGATTCCAGCCGAGGTCGATGATACAGCCACAGCTGATGAACAGGGCGTTTCCTATGAATATGAGCCGGAAGAGGAAGAACTTCTTGCTGCGGTACTGCCGCGCAATATTTCGACCCAGATCTACAGCGCCCTGCTGGAATCCTCGGCTGCCGAACTTGCGGCCCGGATGACGGCAATGGACAATGCAACGCGCAATGCGGGCGATCTGATCGACCGTCTGACACTGGTCTATAACCGGACCCGTCAGGCAACCATCACCAAGGAACTCATCGAAATCATTTCCGGCGCCGAAGCGGTGTAACGGACCAGGACTCAATCGCGGAGTAAGGATAAATGGCAAACAATATCGGCAAAATCAGTCAGGTCATCGGCGCCGTTGTCGATGTCGAGTTCGAAGGCCACCTTCCGGCCATCCAGAACGCCCTCGAGGTGGACAATGGCGGTCAGCGGCTGGTTCTCGAGGTGGCACAGCATCTTGGCGAATCGGCGGTTCGGACCATTGCGATGGACTCAACCGAAGGTCTTGTCCGTGGCGCTGAAGCCGCAGATACGGGTGCGCCGATCACGGTTCCTGTCGGCCCGGAGACACTTGGCCGGATCCTGAACGTGATTGGCGAGCCTGTTGATGAGGGTAAGCCCGTCAAGGCAAAGAAATCCTATCCGATCCACCGCCCGGCCCCGGAATATGTCGACCAGTCGACGGAAGCCGAAATCCTGGTAACGGGGATCAAGGTTGTTGACCTGCTGGCGCCCTATGCCAAGGGCGGCAAGATCGGCCTGTTCGGCGGTGCGGGTGTTGGCAAGACCGTTCTGATCATGGAACTGATCAACAACGTCGCCAAGGCGCATGGTGGTTACTCGGTGTTTGCCGGTGTTGGCGAGCGGACACGTGAAGGCAACGACCTCTATCATGAAATGGTTGAATCCGGCGTCATCAAGACCGATGGCGAAGGCTCCAAGGCCGCGCTTGTCTATGGCCAGATGAATGAACCGCCAGGTGCCCGTTCGCGTGTTGCGCTGACCGGTCTGACACTGGCTGAATATTTCCGTGACGAAGAAGGCCAGGACGTTCTGTTCTTTGTCGACAACATCTTCCGCTTTACCCAGGCGGGTTCGGAAGTGTCGGCGCTTCTTGGTCGTATTCCTTCGGCGGTGGGTTATCAGCCGACGCTCGCCACCGACATGGGCGCGCTTCAGGAACGGATCACCACGACAACCAAAGGATCGATCACCTCGGTTCAGGCCATTTATGTGCCTGCCGATGACCTGACCGACCCGGCACCTGCCGCCTCGTTTGCGCACCTTGACGCGACAACCGTTCTGTCGCGCCAGATTGCCGAACTTGGAATCTACCCGGCTGTTGACCCGCTCGATTCGTCCTCGCGTATGCTTGATCCGCGGATTGTGGGCGAGCGGCATTACCAGATCGCCCGTAACGTCCAGGAAGTTCTGCAGCAATACAAGTCACTGCAGGATATCATCGCCATCCTGGGCATGGACGAACTGTCGGAAGAGGACAAGCTTGTTGTGGCCCGTGCCCGCAAGATTCAGCGCTTCCTGTCGCAGCCATTCCACGTTGCCGAGGTCTTCACAGGCTCGCCGGGCAAGCTGGTTGGCCTTGACGACACCATTGACGGCTTTGCCGGCATCATCAATGGGGATTACGACCATCTTCCGGAAGCCGCCTTCTACATGGTTGGCACCATCGAAGAGGCCGTTGAAAAGGGTAAAAAGCTGATGCAGGACGCCGCCTAAGCGGTTCCGGCACCTAGGGAGACGTTCGCCATGGCGGAAACCACGCAACTCGAGCTGGTGACACCGGCAGACATCATGGTCCAGAAGCCAGCCGAAATGGTTGTGGCACCTGGTGCCGAAGGTCTGTTCGGCGTGCTGCCACGGCACGCGCCGCTGCTGTCCGATCTTGTACGCGGCATTGTCGAGGTGCATGAAAATGGCAAGGTGACCAACAGGTTCATGATCGATGGCGGGCTTGCCGATGTATCCGGTGAATCCGTGACCATCCTGACCGAACGCGCCGAGGATCTCGACAAGGCCAGCCGCGATGACATCAAGGCCCGTGCCGATGCCGCCAATGGGGCCGAGGCCGAATTCCTGAATGCGGTGCTGGCGGCACTGTAGCCGGTCACCATGACTGAATAGAAACGCCCGGCCATGTGCCGGGCTTTCTTTTTGTCCGGCCCCTGTTTCCTGTCAGGTCTGTTTTCTGCCAGGCGTGTTTCCCGTCAGGGCCGCAGCAGACCGGCGAATGACTCCATGAGGGTTTGGTAGACATCCCGCTTGAACGGCACCGCAAGGTCGATCAGCGATTGCGGTGCAATCCATCGCCATTCGCAGAATTCAGGTTCCGCCGTGTCAATGTTGATATCGGCGTCCGACCCGGTGAATTGCAGAGCCATCCATTTCTGCTTCTGGCCGCGATATTTGCCATGCCATAGCCGGTCGGCAAGTGGCTGGGGAATGTCATAGTGAAGCCAGTCATCATGTTCCTGAAGAAGGTCGGCCTTGTTGGTGCCGATTTCCTCCTTCATTTCCCGAAGACAGGCTTCGATGGCAGACTCGCCATGGTCGATGCCGCCCTGCGGCATCTGCCAGGCCTCGGCCCGGTTGTCCAGCCGCCGGCCGGCAAATAGCTGGCGTTTGTCATTCAGCAGGAAAATGCCGACACAGGGGCGATAGCCCCGTTCTTCATAGGGAATGTCACTCATGAGGCGGGCTTCAGAGCGCCAAAGACAGCCACACCGCGGATCAGGTCAAGCGCCCGTGCCAGCTGATAGTCGATCTTTGACCTGTCGACAGGCTCCTCGGGTGTGTCATCCTTTGCCTTTTCGGTGTCGGCCGTCCCGTTTGTGCCGGTGTCGGCATTTCCGCCACCGCCATTATCACCTTCAATCGCGCCCTTCAGATCCTCCTCGCGAACCACACCGCCTTCCACCGGCTCGATCCTGGCAAGCTCAACCTCAATATCCGGCACAATCCCCAGACCCTGGATCGATACCCCGGACGGTGTGTAGTAGCGGGCTGTTGTCAGGCGGATGGCCGAGGTGTTGGAAATCGGGATCACCGACTGCACCGACCCCTTGCCAAAGGACCGTGTGCCGAGAATGACGGCGCGCTTGTGGTCTTTCAATGCGCCGGCAACAATTTCAGAGGCGGAGGCCGATCCGGAATTGATCAGGATCACCATCGGCAGGCCGCGGGCAATGTCGCCGGGCTTGGCATAGACATGCGATCCACCATCGGCGTTGCGGCCACGTGTTGAAACAATCTCGCCTTCTTCAAGAAAGGCATCGGACACTGAAATGGCTTCGGTCAGAAGGCCGCCGGGATTGTTACGCAGGTCGAGAACAATTCCCTTCAGATTGTCGCCTTCCTCGCGGAAGAAATCGTCAACCGTGTCCATCAGGCCCGGTGTTGTCTGTTCGGAAAAGGTGGTGATCCGGATGTAACCGATACCATCATAGATTTCCGAGCGAACCGACCTGATCTTGATGAAGTCGCGCACGATGGTGATATCAAACGGTTCCTGCTGGCCACGCTGGACCTTGACGATCACTTTCGAGCCAACCTCGCCACGCAGCTTTTCCACAGCTTCGGACAGCTGCATGCCGATAATGGATTCATCATCGACGGCGATCAGGTAATCTTCCGGTTGCAGCCCGGCCCGTGCCGCAGGCGTGTCATCGATTGGCGACACGACCTTGACCATGCCCTGTTCCATCGTGATCTCGACACCAAGGCCGCCAAACCGACCCTTTGTCTGTTCCTGCATATCCGAAAAATTCTCGGTATTGAGAAAGCTCGAATGCGGATCAAGCGACGTTAGCATGCCGGTAATCGCGGCTTCAATCAGATCGCGGTCGTCAATTTCATCGACATAACTCTCGCGGACCCGCTGAAAGATATCGCCAAACAGCCCAAGCTGACGGTAGGTGTCCTCACGCGATGAGGATTGCGCTGTTGTCAGCGTTGGTATGAGCAGGCCAGCCATGAACAGGGTGGCGCAAAAGACGGCAACGTGCCAAAGACGGAGGCGGCTGACATGCGTCCAATTTTCCATTTCACTCGGCTCCTTCCGGGCATTCAGGCAACAGGATTAATGTAATGGTGATTCCAGCTTTTGCAACGCCGACAGATGGACGCGCCACACTACCGGCATCAGCCCGCCTCAATCGACATCTCCAAGATGTAACGGCCGCCCTGTCATCGCCGCTGGCCGTTCCACACCCATAAGTTCAAGCAGTGTCGGTGCCAGATCGGCAAGCCTGCCATTATCAAGTTTTGTCCCGTCGGCTGCGCCAACAAGAATGACCGGCACCGGATTTGTTGTGTGCGCCGTATGTGGTGAATTGGCGACCTCGTCCCACATCACTTCGCAATTTCCATGATCAGCGGTGACGATCATGCTGCCATGATGTGCCAGCACCGCTTCGGCGATTCTGCCGACATAGCCATCAACTGTTTCAACGGCCCGGATGGCTGCATCCAGATCGCCTGTATGGCCGACCATGTCTGGATTGGCAAAATTCATGACAATCAGGTCGTGACGACATGCAGCCAGACTGTCCAGCGCCGCAGCAACCACTCCCTCGGCGCTCATCTCCGGTGCCAGATCATAGGTTGCCACCTTTGGTGATGGCACCATGACCCTGTCCTCGCCCGCAGCCTGTGATTCATCACCGCCATTCAAAAAGAAGGTCACGTGAGGATATTTTTCGGTTTCGGCAAGCCGCAACTGACGGCGACCGGCGGCTGCCACCACCTGGCCCAGCGTGTCGTGGATTGTCTGCGGGCCGAACAGGGTGGTCATCCGCGAATCAAGTGCCGCCGAATAGGATGTCATGCCAATGACACCGGCAAGCCGGACCGGGACAAGATCGCCGTCAACCTCGTCGGGGTAAAGCCAGCAGGACAATAGCTGGCGCACCCTGTCGGCACGGAAATTGATCATTACGATGGCGTCGCCATCGCGCATGCCGTCATATCCTGCGATCACCCTCGGAGTTACGAATTCGTCGCTTTCGCCGCTTTCATAGGCTGATTGGAGCGCCGTCAGCGGGTCTGGGGCGGGCGCGTGCTGGCATGTCGCGTCCGCAATGGCCGCATAGGCTGTCATCGTCCGCTCCCACCGGTGGTCGCGATCCATTGCCCAATAGCGTCCTGTGAGCGTGCCGAATCGTGCGGTGCCGGCAACAGCATCGAGAAAAGGGGGCAGCGAATGTACGGCATCCCGTGGCAGTACGTCACGTCCGTCGGTGAAGCCATGTACGATGACATCCGCGCCCAATCCGGCAAGCCCGTTGATCACGGCCAGCATCTGGTCCTGATGCGAATGAACACCCCCGGCAGACAGCAATCCCATGACATGAACGCGGCCCCCATTCCGGGTCAGATCAGCCGCCAGTTCGGCAAGTGCCGGATGCGCCGCCAGCGATCCGTCAGCCAGCGCGGCGTTGATCCGTGGCAGATCCTGCATGACAACCCGGCCGGCACCGATATTCATATGGCCAACCTCGGAATTGCCAACCTGGCCTTCCGGAAGGCCGACATCCGGCCCGGACGCAGCAAGCCTGGCATGTGGCCAGCGCGCCGTCAGCGCGTCAACAGCGGGCGTCCTGGCAAGCGCAACGGCGTTGGCTTCGGTCGAGGCGCGAAGGCCCCAGCCATCCATGATGCACAGGACAACAGGCGGGCGGGATGTGGGGTGGTTCGGGTTTGTCATAATGCCTTATAACGCTGGCCGGTTTGCGAGTACAGGGCGCGTAAAGTCGAATTTTGGGGCGAATATCGGCGCGAATTCTGGGGCGAATATTGGGGCGAACAGGTCAAGGCATTCAGGCCCGATGATAGGGGTGCCCGGCCAGGATCATCGTGGCACGATAGAGCTGTTCTGCCAGCATCGCGCGAAACAGCATATGCGGCCAGGTGGCGCTGCCAAAGGCAATCTTGTGCTGCGCGCGGTCAAGAACCGTGCTGTCATGTCCGTCAGCGCCGCCAATGGCGAAATAGGTCGTCGGGACACCATCGTCACGATAGCGCCGCAGCAGCTCCGCCAATGCTTCTGACGAGGTATCCCGCCCACGGGGGTCACAGGCAATCAACGGTGCCGAAGGTGCAAGGTGCCGCAACAACCTGTCTGCTTCGTCACGCGTTCGCGCAGCGCCCGAAGGCAGACGTGATTCAACTTCGACAAGCGCACCACCCTGCGGCAGCCGGTCAAGCCAGTCGCCGACAAGTGTCTGTTCCGGTGACGCGCGGCCCCGTCCAACTGCAAGAATGACAAGTTTCATCAGATTACGCCATGACACCGGCACCATGGCCAGCCCGTCCCGCCAGCGCGCAGGACAACATGATTCCAGTTTTCGTCCCAGCGTCAGCTGCTGACGGTAACGGTCTCCTGCGGCCCATCATTGGCCCACATCCGTTCAAGCCCGTAAAATTCACGAACCTCGGGACGGAACAGGTGGATGATGACGTCATTCGCGTCAATCAGCACCCAGTCGGCCTGCCGCATGCCTTCAAGCCCGAGAACCTCGACGCCAGCCTGCTTCAGTCGGCGTTCGAGATGTTCGGCCATTGCCGCCACCTGACGCGATGAAGTGCCACTGGCAATGACCATATGGTCAGCCATGGACGATTTGCCCTGTAACGGGATGGCAACAACGTCTTCAGCTTTATCGCTATCTAGGGAGGAAGTGACCAATTCCAGGATCTGGTCGGGATCCGGATTCGATTGCATTCTGCTAATCGTTTCTCTCCAGTTTTGCGCACTGCTGCTCTGCCCGTTGCCGCGCCTGCCGCAGTGCTGTTGCCGACGCATGGTGCCGGCGCCCAGCGATGAAACACCACCCTTTTGCGCTTCGGCCGGATAATGCCAGATTTCTGGCCATCTGCCGCGGCGTTGTCCGGTGGCGCAGAAGCGCGGCTCCTGCTTTCAACGCAGAGTAAGAATAGCCCGGCCTGTCAATCACCGCAATGGGCATGGTTTCGGCGATGACATCATGCCGCTGCCAGTTCGCGAACCCGACCAGATTGTCTGCCCCCATCAGCCAGATAAAGCTGTGTCCGGGACAACGGGCGCGAAGATGCTGCAATGTCCGGAATGTCAGGCTTGAGCGAAAATCGACCTCCGGCGCGATGATCCGCACGCGCCGCCGGCCAGAAACAAGCCGTCGCGCCCCGGCGAGCCGAACCGGCAGACGGGCCATGCCAGCTTCATCCTTCAGCGGGTTCTGCGGGCTGACAAGCCACCACAGCTCGTCAAGTCGAAGCTGCCGCTGGGCCAGGTCCGACAGATGAAGATGGCCTTCATGCGCCGGGTTGAACGACCCCCCGAACAGCCCGATGCGAAGCCGCCGTCGGTCATGGAACAGCCTTGGTGTCAGGTGGCGGCGATCTGCGCCGTGATCAGGGGCGGATCTGTCCATTGCCCCTGACGATATATTTGAAGCTGGTCAGCTGATGCGCACCGACAGGGCCGCGTGCATGCATCCGGCCAGTGGCGATGCCAATCTCGGCTCCCATGCCGAATTCTCCGCCATCGGCAAATTGCGTCGATGCGTTGACCATGACAATGGCGCTGTCCACCTGTTGCAGGAACTGCTCTGCACGGGTGGCATCCTCGGTAAGGATGCAGTCGGTATGGTGCGATCCATAGGTGGCGATATGGTCTATGGCGGCTTCCAGCCCCGCCACGACGCGAATCGAAATGACGCTGTCGAGATATTCGGTCGACCAGTCTGCCTCTTCAGCCTGGCTGGCATCCGGGACAAGGCTGCATGTCGCTTCATCCCCGCGGATTTCACAACCGGCCTGCTGCAGGGCTTCAGCAATCGATGGCAGCAATGTCGGCGCCACCGCCTGGTCAATCAGAATTGTCTCGGCCGCGCCGCAGATGCCGGTGCGCCGCATTTTGGCATTGACCGCTATGTCGACGGCTTTCTGCGGATCGGCGGCGGCATCGACAAAAAGATGGCAGATACCCTCGAGATGCGCGAAGACGGGCACGCGGGCTTCGGTCTGTACGCGCTCGACAAGTGATTTGCCGCCGCGTGGGATGATGACATCGATCTCGCCATTTGCCGCCAGCATCGCGCCAACCGCACCGCGATCATCTGTCGGCACCATCTGCACGGCATGGCGCGGCAGGCCGGCCTGCGCCAGCCCATCCGCCATCAGGCCAGCCAGAAAGGCAGATGTCTCGCGGCTGTCCGAGCCGCCGCGAAGGATCGCTGCATTGCTGGCGATCAGACACAGCCCTGCCGCATCGACAGTCACATTGGGTCGCGATTCATAAATCACGCCTATCACCCCAAGAGGCGTTGCCACCCGCGCGATATCGAGTCCGTTTGGTCGTGTCCAGCGCGCCAGCTCGCGCCCGATCGGGTCGCCAAGTCCGGTAATGTCCTCAAGGCCTGCCGCCATGGCTTCGATCCGGTCAGGCGTCAGCGTCAGACGGTCGATGAAGGCGGCGCCGATGCCGCTTTCGGTGGCGCGTGTCACATCCAGCGCATTGCGCGCCAGAATGTCGTCACGCGCCCCGCGGATCAATGCAGCTGCGTTTGTCAGTGCAGCGGTTCGCAACTCATAGGCTGACAGCGCCAGCGCCGACTGGGCGGCGCGCGCATCACGGACAAGGGCGGAAATCAACGCCGCATGGTCGCTGGCAGCCTGGCTGCTGTTTTTCGACATGTCTGTCATCATAGCTCCTGTGACGGTCGCCGCATCTAGGCCCCTGGCTCAAGCATCGCCAGATTGTCGGCATGGATGACCTCATCCCGGCCACGATATCCTAGCAGATTTTCGATTTCACTGCTTTTATGGCCAAGAATGGCGCGCGTATCATCTACCGAATAGGCCGACAGCCCATGTCCGATGACCTGGCTGGCCTCGTCCTCGATGGCAATCAGATCGCCACGTTCAAAGGCACCGCTCGCTGCCACGACGCCGGCAGGCAGCAGTGAGCGCCCCTGCCGAAGGGCCTGTACCGCGCCGCCATCAACGGTGATTCGTCCTTTTGGCGTCAGCGCCCCGCCAATCCATCTCTTGCGGGCGGTCAACGGGGTGTGCTCGGCCCGGAACAATGTGTGCCGCCCGCCACCGATCAGGCCGTTCACAGGCCGAGAGTCCCTGCCATCGCAGATGATCATGTCGCATCCGGCGTTCATCGCGATCCGCGCCGCCTCGAGCTTTGTCACCATCCCGCCAGAGGCATAGCTGGCATTGGCCGTGCCGGCCATGGCCATTACCTCGTCGGTGATTGCCGCCACTTCAGGAACGTGACGGGCTGTCTTGTTCTGGCGCGGATTGCCGGAATAGAGCCCATCTACATCCGACAGCAGAATCAGCAGATCGGCGCTGATCATCGCCGCAACACGTGCCGCCAGCCGGTCATTGTCGCCGAATCTGATCTCGGCAGTCGCGACCGTGTCATTTTCATTCACCACCGGTACCGCACCATGCTCCAGCAATGCGGACATGGTGGCCCGCGCGTTCAGGTGACGTCGCCTTGTTTCGGTATCCTCGGGTGACAGCAGGATCTGGGCAACCTTGATGTCATGGACTTCCAGAGCTTCGCGCCAGGCATGTGCCAGCGTCACCTGACCGGTGGCGGCAGCGGCCTGTTTTTCCTCGATTGCCAGGACCCGGCCGGTAAGTCCCAGATTGCGGCTGCCAAGTGCGATAGCACCGCTTGAAACTACAACGACGTTCTTGCCGTCGGCGCGCAACATCGCGATATCGGCTGCCACGCTGCCAAGCCAGTCGGCATTGACGGCATTGCGCTCATCATCGATCAGCAGCGACGACCCGATCTTGATGATAACGGTTCGTGCTGCCGCGATGGCGGCGGCAGCAGCGTTCATGGTGACCATGGCACTGTCTCCTGCGGGGCGGCTTCGGCCTCTCGCGCGGATTCGATGGTGCTCATAAGGTGGCGGAGCAGGTCGCGAACGCCGGTGCCGCTGACCGATGACAGAGTTGTCACCATGCCGGCACCCGCCTGTTGCAGCGCATCACGCACATCCTCGGCATAGCCGTCAGGTGCCGCATCGATCTTTGTCAGCGCCAGCACTTCCTGCTTGTCGGCAAGCCCGCCGCCATAGGCGGCAAGTTCATCACGAAGTGTCCGCCATGCCGCCACCGGGTCCTCGCCCGTGACATCTACAAGATGCAGCAACACGCGGCAGCGCTCGACATGACCGAGAAAGCGATGGCCAAGACCGGCTCCGCGATGGGCACCTTCGATCAATCCGGGAATATCGGCCATGACGAATTCACGGTCATCGATGCCGACGACACCAAGATTGGGATGCAGCGTTGTGAACGGATAGTCGGCAATCTTCGGACGGGCCGCGGAAACGGTGCTGAGAAAGGTTGATTTGCCGGCATTCGGAAGGCCCAGAAGCCCGGCATCGGCAATCAGCTTCAGCCGCAGCCACACCCACATTTCCTGGCCGGGTTCGCCCGGCTGTGATTTGCGCGGCGCGCGGTTTGTCGAAGATTTGAAAAAGGCGTTTCCCTTGCCACCAGCCCCGCCTTTGGCGAGGATGAATTCCTGGCCTTCCTCGGTCAGGTCGGCAAGTACGGTTTCCTGATCATCGGCCAGAATCTGCGTGCCGACGGGAAGTTTCAGCAATACCGGCTGACCGGCGCCGCCCGACCTGTCGCGACCCGCCCCCGGCTTGCCGGACTGGGCCTTGAAATGCTGTTGGTAGCGATAATCGATCAGGGTGTTCAGCCCGGCCACGGCACGGGCGATGACATCCCCGCCACGGCCGCCGTCACCGCCGTCTGGGCCACCAAAGGGCACATGCGCCTCGCGCCGGAAACTGACGGAACCGGGTCCGCCATGTCCCGAACGGGTATAGATTTTGGCCTGGTCTAGAAATTTCATCCTGGATTACCTGGCTAATGCCCTGCGCTGACTACCTTTTAACACCATCTTGGTGACGGCAACAAAAAAGGGGAACAACCTTCGTCGTCCCCCTTGTCCAGACCGCCGGTGCCGGCGTCCGATCCTGTTGATCGGCGCCCTTACTCGGCGGCCTCTGCGGCTGGCAGCACGTTCACGAACATGCGCCCACCGGATTTTTCCTTGAAAGCTACCTTGCCTTCGACAAGGGCGAACAGCGTATGGTCCTTGCCCATGCCGACATTGTCGCCGGGATGAACCTTGGTGCCACGCTGGCGCATGATGATATTGCCGGCCAGAACCGATTCGCCACCGAACTTCTTCACGCCAAGACGGCGACCGGCGGAGTCACGACCGTTACGAGAGCTACCACCTGCTTTTTTATGTGCCATATCCAGCTCCCTTCAGCTGTCGGCGCGCCCGGCGCGCCAGATTGCGACGACTACCTAGGATTTCTTTGCGGCGGCTTTCTTTGCCGTCGCCTTTTTCGTCACTGCCTTTTTCGCAGCTGCCTTCTTTGCCGGCGCTGCCTTTGCTTCCGCCTTTGGTGCAGCCTTCTTGGCAGCAGCTGTCTTTGGCGCGGCCTCTGCTTTCTTGGCAGTAGCCTTTTTCGGTGCGGCCTTGGCAGCAAGCGACTTGCCGTCCTCGGCAATCGCGTTGATCTTCAGCAATGTCAGATCCTGCCGGTGACCCTGGGTGCGACGATGGTTTTTCCGGCGCTTGCGGCGGAAAATGATGATCTTCGGACCACGGGTCTGGCGCATCACGGTGGCGCTGACGGCCGCGCCATCAACGCGCGGCGTACCGATTGTCACCTTGTCGCCGTCACCAAGCATGACGACATCGTCAAGAATAACCTCGGCGCCTTCATCGGCGGCAATCCGCTCGACGAGAATTGTGTCATCCTTTGACACGCGATACTGCTTACCGCCTGTTCTTACCAACGCATACATGGCTTCCATCCTCGTTCCTACCGCACCCTTCACCTGCTGGCCGTGTCCCGGCCCTGCTCCTGACAGCGTGTCGCCGACTGCGCCGCGGTCCAGCTGTCATTACCCGGATGGGTGGAAAACAAAAACATACCGCTCTGGAACCCCAAAGCGGATTGCGCTGGAATATACGCCTCGATGCGCCGCTGTCAAGACCGCAATCGCGCTATCCGTCTAGGATTTCAGACGGATACCCGGCGGCGGTGTCTGCATCATGCCCAGCTACGCTCAGCCGCCGCCGAAAAGATCATGTCGTTTTGGGTCATGCGGGGCGTCTCCCATCTCGAGATGCAGCCTGTTGCCGCCCCATGGATGTGCCGCCACGACCGAATCGTCAAGCTCAACGCCAAGCCCCGGCGCGATGGGCGGAATGATATATCCATCTTCCCACAGCAGGGGCTTTTTCAGCAGACTGGCATGGAAGCCATCCATTTTCCCGATCGATTCCAGGATCAGGAAATTTGGAATGCAGGCGGCAAGCTGGATGTTGGCCGCGGCAACGACAGGCCCGCAATAGAGATGTGGAGCCACCTGAACATAGCGTGTCTCCGCCATTGCGGCGATTTTCTTGCCTTCGAGGATGCCGCCGGCGCGGCCAAGATTGGGTTGCAGAATGGCGGCCGCGCCACATTCCAGAACACGGGCAAACTCGAACTTGCTGCACAGCCGTTCACCGGTGGCCACAGGGATCGAGGTGCCGGCGGCCACCCGTGCCATTTCCTCCGGCATATCGGGGGGACAGGGTTCTTCAAACCACAGCGGATCATAGGCCTCAAGGCGCTGGGCAAGACGCAGCGCACCGGCGGCGGTGAACTGGCCATGGGTGCCGAACAGAAGATCGGCCCGGTCGCCGACGGCGGCGCGGATTTCACGGCAAAAATCTTCACTGCGGGTCAACGCCTCCAGATCGGGCATGCGCCCGTCATAGACGGTATATTGGCCGGCCGGGTCGAACTTCACGGCGGTAAAACCCTCGGCGACACGGGATGCGGCAGCCTCGGCGCTGGCATGCGGATCATTGTAGAAAAGGGCGGCATCCTGGTCCTTGTCCGGATACAGATAGGTGTAGGTTCGCAGCCGGTCATTCACCAGCCCCCCGAGAAGCGCATATACGGGCCGGTCAAGCGCCTTGCCAATAATGTCCCAACAGGCCATTTCCAGTCCGCTGACGACGCCCTGGACCGATGCGTCCGGACGGTGGGTAAAGCCGGATCCATGCGCCCGTCGCCAGAAATGCTCGATCCGGTCAGGAGGCATGCCCTCCAGATAGCGCTGGAACATGTCGCCGGCCATCTGGCAGACGACTTCCGGTGCAAAGCTGGCGGCATAGATTTCGCCAACACCGGTGATCCCGCAGGCTGTCTTCAGTCTCACAAAGATGAAATAACGCCCGCCAAAGCCAGGTGGCGGTGTGCCGACAATAAAGGTTTCCAGTGATTCGAGTCGCATCGGCGTCTCTCCCGGGGCAGGATGCTGTGGATGCTGACATATAGCTGTGGCGACTGCAATCGCGCTTCGGTATCCTGCGCAAACCAGGATGCACAAAACCGAGATATAGAGACATTCATGACCGTTTCGCTTGCCGGTCTTTCGATTCCGGCACCAGACTCCATCACGCTTGATGACATCATCGCGATGTATGAGGCGCTGCGGTCGCATATGCCGTCAGCCGCCCCACCGGCCGCACCGCCGCGCGAGATATCCCGCCTTGTCGAGCTGTTGCCGCATGTTGATGCGCTGATTCTCGACGGCTTTGGCGTGATCAATGTCGGGCCAAATCCGATCGACGGCATCCACGAGGTTCTGGAACAGGCGGCGTCACGCGACATTGCGGTGATGGTGCTGACGAATGGTGCCGGTCAGGGGGCCGATGCAAGCTGGGCAAAATATCGTGACTGGGATCTGCCGATTACCCGTCCGCAGGTGGTGTCGAGCCGGGACGCGCTGGAGGCGGCCCTGCCGGAGGTGGCGTCGGGGCGTGTTGTCGCTTCGCTCGGTCCGGCTGCGCGCCCCCTTGGTGGCAGCAATGAACTGACCTTCGCTGCGGATCCGGATCTGTTTGATCGCGCCGAAACCTTTGCCTTTCTTGGGTCGTCAGGCTGGGATGACGGGCTTCAGGCGAGGCTGGAATCCGCGCTGGCGCGCGATGGGTGCGACCTGCTTGTCGGCAATCCGGATATCAGCGCCCCGCTGGGGGGATTTTTCTCTGCCGAACCGGGATATTGGGCGGTGCGGGCCATGCAGGCCACCGCTATCGAGCCGCGATGGTACGGAAAACCGCATGCAGCGGCGTTCGATCTGGTGTTTGCAAAACTTGAACAGGTCTATGGCCGTCGCTTTGAGCGGAAACGGGTGGCAATGGTTGGCGATACGCTGCATACCGATGTTCTTGGCGCGCGGGCGGCTGGCATGCAGGCGGTTTTGCTGACGGGGTACGGGTTGTTCAGTGAAGGCGGCGCGCATGATATGATCGCCAAATGCGCGATCACGCCGGACTGGATTGCCGCAACACTCTGAGCATGGCAGGAGAGACAACCCATTATGCTGCATCGTCGCTTTCTTCTTGAAGGTCTTGAGTGTGCTTGTCGCATTGGTGCCTATGATCACGAAAGGCTGGCGCCGCAATCTGTAGTGATAGATGCCGAAATCATGCTGGCCGAATCCACTGAACCGACAACCGACAAGCTGGAGGATGCGCTGAATTACGATGTGATTCGGACCACAATCCTCGATATCGCCACCTCACGTCATTTCGATCTTCAGGAAACTCTTGCGCGCCGGATTTTCGACTCGCTGTCGGCGCTTGCCGGCGTCCGGGCGGTACGGGTTCGCACCGCCAAGCCGGACGCCTATGAGGATTGCCGACAGATTGCCTATGAACTCTCGAATATGGGCTGAGCAATGTTTGAGGATGCCGGCCTGCTTCGTGACTATTACCAGACCCGGCAGGGCCGGCATGTCGCGATGCGACTGCGCCGATCTGTTGCCCCATTCTGGAGCGAGGCACCCAATGCCTGTAATGCGGCCATCGGCTATGCCCCGCCGGTACTCAGGGCCGAGGATCAGTTTCGCACGCTGGCGTTTTTGCCAAAGCGGCTAGGTCCGCTGAGATGGCCAAGAAAGACCCCGGCCCGCACCACGCTGGTCGATAGCCGGGCGCTGCCAATTCAAAATGTCCAGCTTGACCGGCTGTTGCTGATCCACGCGCTGGAATTCGATCCAAACCCCAGCCGCCTGCTCGATGAATGCTGGCGTGTTCTTGACGGGTCCGGACGGGTGATGGTGATGGTGCCAAACCGCAACGGGTTATGGGCTCGCGCCGAAAAGACCCCTTTTGGTCATGGCAGACCCTATTCACGCGGCCAGCTTCGCCATCTTCTGCAGGAACACGGGTTCACGCCGGTTGAATCGCGGACAATCCTGTTCACTCCGCCAACTGCCCTTGGATTGTTTCTCAGATTCGGTCCACAGATCGAACGGCTTGGTCGGAACTGGTCCCCTGCTATCGGCGGCGTTCTGGTGATCGAGGCGGAAAAGAACCTGTATGCGCCGGCCGGTCAGACGGGACGCCAGCGCACGGCCACATCCGCTATCGCGCGAAAGCTTGCGCCCCGACCGACCGGGGCCATTCGCCAAGGCCCGGATTGATGCCGGCATTGACGGTTGCGATCAGGCCCTTTGTCACGATTGTCTGGTACCGGCGGCGGTCTGTCTGCTATAGAATCTGAGGCGCGACAGAATCGGGAATGAGGCTGACCGGTTATGTGGCGCGTCACCCCGTTCAGTAATCATGCCGTGCCACCCTTTGCAAAGTTATTGCCTGACAAATGACCGACCATCTGACAGATCTGCGAGCCACCATCAACCAGCTTGATGACGAAATTCTGGCGCTGGTGCGTCGACGCATGACGCTTGCCAGCGATATCATTGCAGCAAAGCAGGGCCAGGCCGCCTATCGTCCGGGACGTGAGGCGGCTGTAATCGAGAGGCTTGTCGCCGCAGCGCCGGATCTTCCACGCCAGCTTGTGGCGAATATCTGGCGGCAGTTGATGACGGCAAGCACGGCATTGCAGGACAGCGCGCTTGAAGTGGCTGTGCATGATCAGGCGATGGCGGTGGCAGGTTGGCATTTTGGAGGCCTTGTGACGATACGTGAATGTGCCGATCTCGATGCTGTCAGGTCGCGGCTTGATGCCGGGGTCGGTCTGGCGCTGGTGCCGGAAAGCTGCGAATCGGAACTTGCGGCCTGGCTGCTGGCGGACAGCAACTATCATCTGATTGCCAGCACCCCGCCCTACAGTTCAAATGCCTTGCCGCCAACCTGGCTGATCGGCCGCCAGCCTGCAGATCCCGTTGACAGCGAAGTCACGCTTGTTGCCCGTCAGGGGAAAAATGGTATGGCAATTGACAGGATGCCGGGGCGTTATGAGATGCCGGTTTACGGTGTTGCCGGCGAACATCGGGTTGTCGGCGTGATCGCCGCGCCTGCGGGTCAGGATCGTCCATGACAGCAATTTACAGCAAACTGGCCATCATCGGGATTGGTCTGATTGGATCATCTCTGGCACTTGCCGCGCGGCGGGCCGGAATTGTCGATCATATTGTCGGCTGTGACAGCAACCCGGATGTGGCCCCCGAAGTTGCACAGCTCGGGCTTGTCGACAGCTTTACCGCTGATCCGGTAGAGGCCGTTGCTGATGCCGATCTGGTGGTGATGTCAGTGCCTGTCGGGGCCATTGGCGCGCTGGCGGCCCGGATCGCACCGGCGATGAAGCCCGGCGCGGTGCTGACGGACACCGGATCGACCAAACGTTCGGTGATTCGCGATGTCACGCCTCATGTTGGCGATCAAATTCACTGGATACCGTCTCACCCGCTTGCCGGCACCGAACATTCCGGACCGGGGGCCGGATTTCCGGATCTGTTCAAAGGCCGCTACTGGCTGATTCTGCCGGGTGATGTGGCGGCAGAAGAGGTGGCGCGGTTCGGATCATTTGTCACCGCCATCGGCGCGGTTGGCGAGCATATGGATGCCGACTATCACGACAAGGTGCTGGCGCTGACGTCGCATCTGCCGCATCTGATTGCCTATACCATTGTCAGCACGGCGGTAAATCTGGAAAGCCAGCTGAAGAATGATGTGATCAGGTTCTCGGCATCGGGTTTTCGCGATTTCACGCGGCTTGCCGCCTCCGACCCGGTGATGTGGCGGGACGTATTCATCAATAATGACGAAGCGGTGCTGGATATGCTGCAGCGCTTTTCCGAGGATCTGTCAGACCTGCAGCGGGCCATCAGATGGGGCGAGACGGACAAGCTTGAAAGCCTGTTTCATCGCACCCGCGAGATCCGCCGTTCGATCATTGATGCCGGCCAGAGCTGACCGGCAGTCAGATTCTGATGGTTTCCGCCAGATATTTGGCATATTCGCGGGTCAGCAGCCGGATCATGGCGCGGTCCCGCCACCAGCTTGACAGGTTCAGGTCGGCAGGTGCCACCGGCCATTGATACAGGTCGAATTCAGGCAATTCACGGGCAAACACAAGTAATGCCCGTGGCATGTGATAACTTGCCGTCACAAGTCGCAGCGAGCGCATGTTGTGACCAAGCGCCCAGGCACGCGTCGCAATGGCGTTTCCACGGGTGTTGTCGGCCTCAAAATCCAGCTCAACACAACAGAACAGCAGTTCTGCCTTGTGGTCATCAAGGCCAAGTTCCTGCACAAGCACGGCCCGGCTGACACCTTCGCCAACGCCCGAAATCAGCATTTTTCCGCCATCCTGTGTGGTCAGCAGACGCAAACCGTCATCAAGCCGCTGTTGACCGCCGGTCATGACGACAATCCCGTCGGTCACCTGCAGCTGGCCCTGCGGGGCCTGGGGCAGTGTCAGGACAAAATGCTGCAGGCCGGCGATAAAGGTTGCAAAAGTCAGCGTCAGATAGACGACAAAATATTTTGCCGTGCGTCGTGACATTGCTCCCTCCATTCCGGTCCGTTTCAATGACGTCTGCCATACCGATCATACGGTCTGACATGACAATCCTACCACATTCCGGTGCCGCTGCCGGACCAAAATGACGAGGCGGCATTTGGCGGGTGGCCTTTCCGAATGCGCGGCTTTGGTGTATCGAGATTACAGAGATGAAGAGGAGAGCGGGGGCGATGCTTCTGACCTGCCCGAACTGTGACACGGTTTTCCGGGTCGATGGCGAGAAAATCGGTGAGGCCGGACAGGCTGTTCGCTGTTCGGTCTGCGCGCATATCTGGCAGGCCGCCCCGCCCATGCTGACGCCGGAAGCCGAGCCGGGTGAAATGGCAAGCGCGCTTCGCACGGTCGCGGGGTCCTTCCTTGTCATGGTTGTTCTGCTTGGTGGTCTGGTCGGATTTGTCATCGAGCGCGCCACCATCACCGCCTATGCGCCATCGCTGGTCGGTGTGTTTGAAAGGATGGGACTGTCGGTCCGTCCGGATACGGCAAATCTTCGGATTGTTGATCTGAACGCGAATTATGCCGGCGATACCATGCGCCTGAGCGGACAGGTGCAGAATGAGGCGGCGTTTCTTGCGCATGCGCCGCTTCTCGAGGTCAGGGTGGTGTCGGAAGAGGGTGAGCCGCTTGCCAGCCAGATTATCCGTCCCGACGACGCCATCATTCGGCCCTCCCGCTCAAGCGGGTTTTTCACGCAGCTTGTTTTCGAGGCCAGCAGCGAACCAACCGTCACCGTGACCATGCGCGACGATCCGGTGAGTCCCCAATAGACTGCCGTCAGGTCAGGCTGGAAACCTGACTTGGAATGACTTCCTCGGCCAGCAATTCCGAGATGTCGCGTTGCCGACGAAGCACATGGCATTCACCGTCAAGAACCATCACCTCGCCAGCCGGTGGCCGGGAATTATAGCTCGACGCCATCACCGCGCCATAGGCCCCGGCCGACATCACCGCCAGCCTGTCGCCTTCGCCAAGTGCGGGCATCATCCGGTCCTGCGCCAGATAATCACCTGTTTCGCAGACCGGTCCGACAATGTCCGCCGGGCCCTGCATGACACCTGGCGGGGTGACCGGCACCACGGCATGATGCGCCTCGTACAGGGTTGGCCTGAGAAGGTCGTTCATGGCAGCGTCGACGATGACAAAGCGCTTGTTGTCACCCTCCTTGGTATAGATCACGCTGGTCAGAAGGACTCCGTTATTGGCGACGATCGACCGCCCCGGCTCGAAGCCGAGCCTGAATCCGCTATCGGCAAAGATCTGGCTGACAAGTTCGCCATAGCTGGTGAAATCGGTAGCCGTGCCATTTTCATAATCGACGCCAATTCCGCCGCCAAGATCAAGCGTCGGCACCGGCAGACCCTCGCCGCGAAGCGACGTGCCGAAATCAAGCAATGCGGTATAGGCGCGCCTGAATGGATCGAGATCCAGAATCTGCGACCCGATATGAACCGCCAGTCCGGCTGGCTGGATATGCGGGTCTGCCGCCAGCTGGCGATACAGGATGGCGGCCTCGTTCTGTGTTGTGGAGACCCCGAATTTGGTGGATCGCTGGCCGGTGGAAATTTTCGCGTGCGTGTCCGGGGCGACATCGACATTGACCCGCAGCGCCACCGGCGCCACGACTCCGCGCGCTGCGGCGATGCGGCTGATGGCGGCCACCTCGGCGGCGCTTTCGGCATTGATCTGGCCAACACCGGCGTCAAGCGCATCACCGATCTCGGCATCCGACTTGCCGACACCTGAAAAGACGATCTTCGCGGCCGGCACGCCGGCGACAAGTGCCCGCTGCAGTTCACCGCCCGAAACGATATCGGCACCAGCGCCCTGACTGGCAAGAAGGGCCATCACACCAAGCGCCGAATTGGCCTTCAGTGCAAAATGGACCTGGCCATCGACAGGGGCAACTGCGGTGGCAAAATTGCGGTAATCGGCGCGAATGCCATCGCCGGAATAGACATAAAGCGGGGTGCCATATTGTGCGGCGATGTCGTTCAGCGACAGCCCGCCAACGCACAGCTGCCCGTCTTCGTCACGCATAAAGCTGTTTGCCATGGCATGAACCCCCGTTGGTATCAGAATCCGGTGTCAGGAACCGCTGTCGGCCGATTTTGCCGGCACCTCCGACGGGCGATAGGGATCCCCTCTCTTGCCACAGGCGTTCAATCCCCCGGCGACAAGCGCCAGCGCCAGCATCACAACTCCGAAACGCTTCATCGTCTTCATCCTTCCCGCTCAGCTTCCTTCCAGCCCGTATCGCGTCCGCGCTTCGGCAATGCGCGCGCGCACTTCATCAGGCGCCGTGCCACCGAAACTGCGTCGCATGGCGACGGCGGCCTCGCAGGACAGAACCGCCAGCACATCCTCGGTGATGCGCGGCTCGACAGCCTGCATGTCGGCAAGGCTCAGCGCGTCAAGATCACATCCCCGATCGGCGGCGATGGCGACAATGGTGCCGCTGACATGATGCGCCTCGCGAAAGGGCAGTCCAAGATCGCGGACAAGGTAATCGGCAAGATCGGTGGCGGTCGGAAAGCCGGTTGTCAGCGCGTCACGCATCGCCTCGGGTCTGGCGGTCATGTCCGCAACCATGCCGGTGGTCGCGGCAATGGCAATGCCAAGCGCGTCCGCGGCATCGAAAACACCTTCCTTGTCCTCCTGCATGTCCTTGCCATAGGCAAGCGGAAGCCCTTTCAGAATGATCAGCAGACTGTTCAGCGAACCAATGATCCGCCCTGGTTTGGCGCGGACAAGCTCGGCCGCGTCCGGATTCCGTTTTTGCGGCATGATCGACGATCCGGTGGTGAAGGCATCGGACAGGGCGATGAAGCCGAACCTGTCGGAACACCAGATCACCATTTCCTCGGCAAGCCGCGACATATGAACGGAACAAAGCGCCGCTGCGGCAAGGAACTCGACAGCGAAATCGCGATCGGAAACAGCATCCATGGCATTGGCCGCCGGCCGGTCAAAACCCAGCAGATCGGCAGTCATATGCCGGTCTGTCGGAAATGATGTTCCCGCCAGCGCCGCGGCCCCGAGAGGCGATTCATTCAATCGCCGCCTGGCGTCGGCGAACCGTCCGCGGTCGCGCCCGAACATTTCGACATAGGCCATCAGGTGAAAGCCGAATGTGACCGGCTGCGCTGTCTGAAGATGGGTGAAGCCCGGCATCAGCGTGTCGGCATGCTCCTCTGCCCGGCGAACCAGTGTCAGCTGAAGCTCGGCAAGCGCACCATCAACCGAATCAATCAGTTCGCGCACCCACAGTTTGAAATCGGTCGCTACCTGGTCGTTTCGCGACCGCGCGGTATGCAGCCGGCGGGCCGGTTCGCCAACCAGCTCGGCAAGCCGCGATTCGATATTCATGTGAATGTCTTCAAGGGCGGCCGAAAAGACAAATTCACCACGCGTGATTTCGTCAAGGATGCTGTCGAGACCGCCATGGATGGCATCCCGGTCATCGTCGCCGATGATGCCGCAGGCCGCCAGCATGGTGGCATGCGCCTTCGACCCGGCGATGTCCTGACGGTACAGCCGCTTGTCGTAATCGATCGATGCATTGATATCCTGCATCAGCTGTGACGGTCCGCTTGAGAAGCGACCGCCCCAGATGCTAGACTTTGACGGGCCGCTGTCCGGCGATATGTCCCTATCGGATCTATCCTTGTCGGTCATGGCCTGATCTGTCCACGCGCCAGTCTGCTGGCGTCCTTTAGTCCGGAAAATTGCATGAGTTATAGACGGCTTTTGCCGATTTTACAGCCAAAAACACCGGCATCAATCCTGCTGGTCCTGTTGCTTTTGCTGATGTCAGGCGCCGGTTCGGTGTCGCGGGCGGGTGCGATGGGATCGGTCGAGGCACCGCCGCGCGAAGCGCCGCCGGATCTCACCAGCCCGATCACTGATCAGGCAGGCAGTGAAATCAGGATTGCGGATTTCGCCGGCAGTCCGGTACTGATCAATTTCTGGGCCACCTGGTGCGCTCCCTGCATCGCCGAGCTGCCGGCCCTGTCGCGTGCTGCTGCCGCGCTTGCCGATGACGATATCACGGTGCTGCTTGTCTCGATCGACCGCGGCGGTGCGGCAAAGGCCATGCCGTTTCTTGAAACACATGGTGTGACGGGGGTGCGGCTCGGCTTTGACCCAAAGGCACGTCTGTCACGCAACATGCAGGTTCGCGGCCTTCCGACAACCCTTCTTCTGCCAGCTGAACAGGATGCAGCCTGGCGGTTTGTCGGTCCGTTCGAGTGGGACGATCCGGACATGCTTGCGCTGGTTCGCGATCTCGTCGTCGAGTGATCGGACCATGAAAAAGGGCGGCATGTGCCGCCCCCAATCACCTGGTTGGCCCAGTCACGTCTTTGACATATCACGGTCAGCCGAGAGATGATTCCAGCTCTGGAACGGCCTCGAACAGATCCGCCACCAGCCCGAAATCCGCAACCTGGAAAATCGGCGCTTCCTCGTCCTTGTTGATGGCCACGATCACTTTGCTGTCCTTCATGCCGGCAAGGTGCTGGATAGCCCCGGAAATGCCGACAGCGACATACAGATCCGGTGCCACTACCTTGCCTGTCTGGCCAACCTGATAGTCGTTCGGAACAAAGCCGGCATCAACGGCAGCGCGCGATGCGCCAACAGCGGCACCAAGTTTGTCCGCAACTTTTTCCAGCATGGCGAAGTTTGATCCGTCCTGCATGCCCCGACCACCCGAAATCACGATTGGCGCCGATGTAAGTTCAGGCCTCTCGGAGCTGGACAGCTCGGATTTGACATAGCTTGACAGGCCGGCATCGGTCGATCCGGATGCGGCTTCAATGGCGGCGCTGCCACCTTCGGCGGCGGCGGCCTCAAAGGCTGTGCCACGGACCGTCACCACCTTGACCGCTTCATTCGATGTTACAGTGGCGATGGCGTTGCCGGCATAGATCGGACGCTGAAAGCTATCCGCGCTCCCGACCTTGATGATGTCGGAAATCTGCATCACGTCGAGAAGTGCGGCAACACGCGGCATGATGTTCTTGCCGGTGGTTGTGGCAGGTGCCATCAGGTGGGTATAGCCTGATGCCAGTGACTGGATCAGCGGTGCGACATTTTCCGCGATGCCATGTGCAAGCGCGGCGTCATCGGCGGTCAGCACCTTTGATACACCGGCGATGGCGGCGGCGGATTTGGCCACTTCGCCACTGGCATCACCGGCGACAAGGATATGAATGTCACCACCGATCTGGGTGGCAGCGGTAACGGTGTTCAGCGTGGCTGGTGCCAGCTGGCCGTCATCATGGTCTGCAAGGATGAGAATGCTCATGATCAGATCACCTTTGCTTCGTTTTTGAGTTTGTCCACCAGTTCTGCCACATCAGATACCTTGATTCCGGCCTGACGGGCAGGTGGTTCTTCGACGCGGATGATGGTCAGCCGCGGTGTGATATCAACGCCAAGATCGGCCGCGCTCATCGAATCAAGCGGCTTTTTCTTTGCCTTCATGATGTTTGGCAGCGACGCATAGCGTGGCTCGTTCAGGCGCAGATCAACGGTGACAACGGCCGGCATGCTGATTTCGAGATGCTCCAGTCCGCCGTCGACCTCGCGAACCACATTGGCGGTGTCACCCTTGATTTCGATTCCCGAAACAAAGGTGCCCTGTGCCCATCCCAGAAGCGCGGCCAGCATCTGGCCTGTCTGGTTGCAGTCGTCGTCGATTGCCTGTTTGCCGACAAAGACAAGGCCCGGCTCTTCGCGGGCAACCACTTCCTTCAGCAGTTTGGCGACGGCCAGAGGTTCAATCTCGTGCGGCGCCTCGATATGGATTCCGCGGTCGGCGCCCATGGCAAGCGCGGTGCGGATTGTCTCCTGGTTCTGGCTGGGACCGATCGATACGGCAACAACCTCGTCAGCCCCGCCAGCCTCTTTCAGCCGCAGCGCCTCTTCAACAGCGATCTCGTCAAACGGGTTCATCGCCATTTTGACATTCGCCAGTTCAACGCCGGTGTTGTCGGCTTTCACCCGCACCTTCACGTTGTAATCAATCACCCGCTTGACCGGGACTAGCACCTTCATCTGTCACTCCTTCAAAGAGAGTTTCAACTGCCTGAATAGTTACCTGAACAGCTATCTGTCTCAATACATCATCATGTCCTGTCCGGGATAATACCCCGGGCAGGGAAAAACTTGCTCATTTCTGGCCAGAATTTTGTCCGGGACGCCACAACACGTCGGTTTCACCCCCGTTGTTCAGCGTTCGGGCCAGCACAAACAGATGATCCGAAAGCCGATTGATGTAACGCATGGCGGCGTCATTCACCACCTCCTCGGCTGCCAGTTCGGTCATCCGGCGCTCGGCCCGGCGCACCACTGTGCGGCCAAGATGGAGCCACGCCGAGGCGGGCGATCCCCCCGGCAGGATAAAGGAGGTGAGAGGTTGCAGCGACACATTCATCTCGTCGATTTCGGCTTCCAGGCGCGTCACCTGCTCGTCGGTGATCCGCAGCGCCGGTTTGTCGCTTTCAGGTGTCGCGAGGTCCGCGCCAAGATCGAACAGGTCGTTCTGGATGCGGCCAAGCATGGCATTGGCGTCGCCGTCATCATCACAGTGAAGTCTGGCAAGCCCGATCACCGAATTCGCCTCGTCAACCTCGCCAAAGGCGCTTGGCCGGCGTGACGATTTGGCAACGCGCCGACCATCGACAAGGCTGGTCTCGCCATCATCGCCGGTACGGGTGTAGATCTTGTTGAGTTTCACCATGACTTGGTGCGCCTCCTGCTGATATCTGCGAATGCCAATCCGGGCTAGCTGCTGGCTTGCCGGAACCACATCAGGATCAGGATCAGGGCCAGCGCGATGGCCTGAAAGACGATCCTGTAACGCATGATCCGGTTGGAATTCTTGACATTATACTCGCCGCCACGTGCCATCGTGATCACCCCCCAGAACAGGATCACGGCGACAATGCCAAGCGCGGCAAAGAGAATGAGTTTGTCTGCGGCCATGGTAGCGGGCTGCCTTGTGCGAGGGCGGTTGCCAGATAGATAGGACGCGGCGCGGCAAAAAGCTAGAGATCGGCGAGATCGGCGTCAAAGCGTCGCGCGGCGGCGACAAGCGTGTTGCGAAGCAGGCAGGCAATGGTCATCGGACCAACCCCGCCCGGCACCGGCGTAATGGCACCGGCAACCGCAGCGGCGCTGGCAAAATCCACATCACCCGTCAGCCGGAATTTTCCGTCACCGCGTTCCGGCGCGGCCACCCGGTTGATCCCGACATCGATCACCGTGGCGCCGGGTTTGACAAATTCACCGGTAATCATTTCCGGTCTGCCGACAGCGGCAACCAGAATGTCGGCAGCGGCGCAGACGGCCTGAAGATTGCGGGTTCGCGAATGCGCGATGGTGACGGTGCAGCTTTGCTGCAACAGCAGCTGTGCCATCGGTTTGCCGACAATGTTTGACCGGCCGACAACAACCGCACTCAGGCCTGACAGGTCGCCAAGATGGTCCTGAAGCAGCATCAGACAGCCATAGGGGGTGCAGGGGACAAGCGCATCCTGGCCGGTGGCAAGCCGCCCTGCATTGACCACATGGAATCCATCAACATCCTTGTCGGGTGAGATCGCGTTGATCACCGCCGCCTCGTCAATCTGCGGCGGCAGGGGAAGCTGGACAAGAATGCCATCAACACCATCATCCGCGTTCAGCTGGTCGATGATGGCCAGCAGTTCATCCTGGCTTGTTGTTTCGTCGAGGCGCTTTTCGATCGAGCGCATGCCGGCTTTTGTGGTTTGTTCAATCTTGTTGCGAACATAAACGGCACTCGCCGGATTGTCGCCAACAAGAACCACGGCCAGTGCCGGAGCCCGGCCAATGGCGTCGGTCAGCCCGGCGGCGGCGGTGGCAACCCGCGACACCAGCCGGTCGGCGAACGCCTTGCCGTCGATCACTGTTGCTGCGGTCGCCGGTGGCTGAGTGGTCTGCGTCTGTGTCATGTTATCCCCCATCTTGCCCGGCGCGCTGTGCGACCCTAGATTGCCCGCATTGTGGAGGGGCGCGGCAGATTGTCCCGCCGGGTATACGCCGTTTTGTTCACCTGAGGCGACATGATGGTCGTAACTTGATGATCTCAGGCAATGTCGGCGAGGAAGCCGATGACAAGATTGCGGAGAAACTGCACCGCCAGCAGAAGCACGATCGGGCTGATATCGATCCCGCCAAGATCAGGCAGCACCCGGCGCACCATACCCATCAGCGGTTCATGGATGCGGCCGAGAAATGTCAGCGCCATACGGACGAAAGGTTGCCATGGATTGATGATCCTGAAGGCAATCAGCCATGTGATGATGATATAGGCCACCATCGTCCAGATGTAGAGATTGACGATCTGGTCGATGAGAATAATGAGAGCGTTCATGCGGTTGTGTCCGGGCTGGTCTGCATATCGCGCAGACTACACGCACCAGCCGCATCGATTCAATGATTAGGTCGATCGCCGGCATGTTCTGCAGGGACTCCATGTGCCGGTCGGGGTGAATTCTTCGGTTGCGCGGGGTGATTGCCGGCACTACACCACAGGTCATGGGACAGACAGCGCGTACATTTGGTGGCCGAGGGCTTGTGACCGGTGCCATTATCGGGTTTTGCGTTCTTGCCGGGATTGTTTTCTGGCTGGCGGAACGCCAGGCACGTCAGATGGATGTCGGCTTCCGCAATTTTCAGGATCAGCCATTCGAGCTGATTGATCAGACCGGCGCAACGCGGCGCAATGCTGATTTTGCCGGGGCACCGGTGGCGTTGTTCTTTGGCTACACCTATTGTCCCGATGTGTGCCCGATGACGCTGACATTGCTTGCCAAATCGCTTGACGAGGTTGCGCAGCGTGGCGGCGATTCGACATCGTTGCAGACCATTTTCATGACCGTTGATGCCGAGCGTGACACGGCTGACCAGCTTGCCGCCTATCTGTCGCTGTTTGACCTGCCGGTAACAGGCCTGACGGGCGACGCCGGGCAGCTGGCACGCGCGCACAAGGCCTTTGGTGCCTACGCCAAACGTGTCGTGGACAAGGACGGGGTGGTGCTTTTCGATCACACGGCGACTGTCTATCTCTATGATGAAACAGGGGCCTTTACCGGCACCATTACCTTTAACGAGCCCCCGGAATTCACCGTCGAGAAGCTGCTCCGGCTTCTCTAGACACCGAATTTTCCTCCCATGCCAAGATTAACCAGGCGCATCATGCTTTCGGATCATAATGCGTGCGGGGGAGGGCATGCGGAACCACGCAGCCTGGTGGCGGGCCAGTCTGGCAACGCTGCTGATAATCTATGGTGATGGCACACATCGCGTGGCAGCGGCGGCTGAGTCACAAGCCGCACACGAGGGTCCTGGATCCCGGGTTCATGTGCTGTTGCCACATATGTCGCCAGCATGGTTTCTGAACCGGTCGCGACTGCTTCTTCAAGACGCACGCCCTGCCGAGGCCCATCAGCTGGCGCGTGCCGCACTCGCCATGTATCCGATGTCGACCGAATTACGGCTCGGCGCCGCGTTTGCGGCGATGCGGGCGGGCCATTGCCAGCTTGTTGACGGCTATCTGGCCCCCCTTCGTTCGCAACCGCTGTCGCCCGGCCAGCGGCAGCGGGCTGACATGGTGCGTGCCGGTTGTCGGGGCCCCTGGCGATGGCAAGCGCTGATCGGCATGGCCACCGGTTACCGGCCATCACTTGTCGATCGCCAGCGGGATGTTACGATCCCTCTCCAGCCTGGATCGCAGCTTCATGATCTGTGCGTTCGCCTGGCCCCATTTTGTGATCCTGGCCAGCCCCTTGTCTCGCGCGGCAAGCGTGAAAGCGGGATTGACCTTTGGAACAGTCTGACGGTGCGGGCGCTGTATCGCGCCGGCGGTGACTGGAATTACGATCTTGATGGCATTCTGTTCCAGCGCCGCCCCAGCCGCCCTGGATTTGCGGGTGATGGTCTCATGCTGCGGGCGGCGGCGGCATCGCAGCGGATAGCAAGATGGCAGTTTCGCATCGGCGGTGAAATCGGGAAGTCCCGGTTTCAGCAGGGCCGCGCCGACCTGGCGGTATCACAGACACATCGACGCGCCAATCTCGGCGGTTCATTCAGTCATTCCGCCGGCCTTCACTCGCACCTCGGCGTATCCCATCTTCAGGTGCGCTCACAATGGCTTGATCTGGCACGGATTCGCTATGACTACACACTGACCGGGACCGTGACCAGGCGTCTGACAGTGTCGCTTGGCGGCGCGCATGAACGGACGCGTCAGTCGGGGGCCGGGCAGATGCCCGGGTCACGGGCCCGCGAAACAGGCGTTGGCCTACGCTGGACCGGGGACTGGGTTGCCGCATATCTGGGCCATCGGCGGCGGCATGAGAATTTCCGTGACAGCTTGTCCTTTCTTGCCGCACCACACCGCGCGCGGACACGCACGACAAATCTGGATCTGATGGCCGGCGAGGCCTTCGAATGGGCAAACCTTAAGGTTGTACTTTCCTTTGAATATCGGAAAATTTCCACTCCCGATCCCCTTCGCCCACCCTCAAGCAAGACCCTGTTTCTGCGCCTGACGCGTGAAATCTTTTCCAGATGACAGCAAGGTGTATGTCTACAATAGGTTGAAATATTTACGAAAAATCATGTGCAAGATCGGGGCACCCTCGGTAGTTTGAGTGCATTGATACTCAAATATCATTCTTTTGAGGTGGCTGGCGTGGTGACGGGAACAAGGTGAACGGCTGCCACAACAGGTGAGGGGGGACCATGCGCGTTCTGCTGGCATTGGAGAACAGTCTCAGCCGCGATTTTGTACAAAATCATCTGCTGCAGTCCCACCGGACGCCGGCGGATCGGGACCTGTCCATCCTGACCGCGGCAAGCCTTGCCGAGGCGATTGTGCTTGCCAACGAGATGAGTGATCTGGCGCTCGCCGTTCTTGATCTCCAGATACCGGACATGCAAGGGCTGCATGGTCTGAAACGATTCCGCCGTGATTGTCGTCACAGAATACCGCTGGCGGTGATGGATGCCCGTTCCAGCAAGGTGTCGGTTGCCGATCTGACGGCTGCCGGTGTGGCAGGCTTTCTGTCCTACAACCTCGCCCCCGATGCCTTTCTTGGGGCCATTCGGCTTCTGATTGCCGGTGAACGCTATTTTCCGGTCGACATGATAACGTCTGCGCCGCCACTGGCTATTCATCTGACCCGGCGCGAACATGATGTTCTGAAAGGGCTTCGCGACGGACTTGGCAACCGCGACATCGCCAGTTCACTGGCACTCAGCGAGGTCACGGTGAAACATCACATAAAAAGCCTTCGCGGCAAGCTTGGTGCCCGCAACAGGCTGCACGCGGTCTGCCGCGCCAACGAGCTGCAGATCCGGTGAGAGCCGCAGCTCTCGCCGGTCATGCATCAGGTTGCGACATGCCTACCGGTTCTGGCGGTTCTCCACCAGATCGGTAACAACATTGGGATCGGTCAATGTCGAGGTGTCGCCAAGCTCGGCATAGTCATTGGCCGCAATCTTGCGCAGAATCCGGCGCATGATCTTGCCGGAGCGCGTTTTCGGCAATTGCGGCGCCCATTGCAGAAGATCGGGCGTGGCGATGGGGCCAATCTCCTTGCGGGTCCATTGCCTCAGCTCGGCGGCCAGCTCATCGCTTGGCTCGCACCCCTCGATCAGGGTGACATAGGCATAGATACCCTGGCCCTTGATGTCGTGCGGATAGCCGACAACAGCTGATTCGGCGACCTTTGGATGCGCCACCAGCGCCGATTCGACCTCGGCCGTTCCCATCCGGTGACCGGACACATTCAGCACATCATCAACCCGTCCGGTGATCCAGAAATACCCATCCTTGTCACGCCGCGCGCCATCACCGGAGAAATAGCGGCCCGGAAACGTCGTGAAATAGGTTTCGATGAACCGCTGATGATCGCCATAGACAGTGCGCATCTGCCCCGGCCAGGACCGCGCGATACACAGATTGCCGTCGACAGCACCATCAAGAACATTGTTGTCTCCATCGACAAGCACGGGTTCGATGCCGAAAAACGGGCGTGTCGCCGAGCCGGGTTTGGTGGCTGTTGCACCGGGAAGCGGTGTGATCAGGATGCCACCCGTTTCAGTCTGCCACCAGGTATCGACAATCGGGCACCGCCCGTCACCAACCACCTCGTGATACCACATCCAGGCTTCCGGATTGATCGGTTCGCCAACACTGCCAAGAAGCCGCAGCGAGGACCGGTCACATCCCTTTACCGGGGCTTCGCCCTCCCGCATCAGCGCCCTGATGGCGGTCGGCGCGGTGTAGAAGATGTTGACCTTGTGTTTCTCGACAACCTGCCAGAAGCGCGAGCTGTCGGGATAGGTTGGAACACCTTCAAACATCAGCGTGACAGCGCCATTGGCAAGCGGGCCATAGACGATATAGCTGTGGCCTGTGACCCAGCCGACATCGGCGGTACACCAGTAGATATCACCATCGTGATAGTCGAACACATACTGATGGGTCATCGAGGCATAGACCATATAGCCGCCGGTGGTGTGAAGAACGCCCTTTGGTTTGCCAGTCGACCCGGAGGTGTAGAGGATAAACATCAGATCCTCGGCATTCATCTCCTCTGCCGGGCAGTCGGCTGATGCGTCTTCCATTGCCTCGTGATACCAGACATCGCGCCCCTCGACCCAGTCAATGGCGCCGCCAGTGCGCTTCACGACAATGACCTTGTTGCAGTCCGGGCATGAGGCAAGCGCCGCGTCGGTGTTTGCCTTCAGTGGGACGGCACGGCCACCACGAACGCCTTCATCGGCGGTGATCACCATGTTCGAGTCGCAATCCTGAATGCGGCCCGCCAGCGCATCTGGTGAAAACCCGCCAAACACCACCGAATGGACGGCACCGATACGCGCGCAGGCCAGCATGGCGACAGCGGCCTCGGGTATCATCGGCATATAGATGGTGATCCTGTCACCTTTCTTTGCGCCTTCGGCCTTCATTACATTGGCAAAGCGACAGACTTCCTCATGAAGCTCGGCATAGGTGATATGCCGTGAATCGGCAGGGTCGTCGCCTTCCCAGATGATTGCTGTCTGATCGCCGCGGGTCGCCAGATGACGATCCAGGCAATTGGCTGCCGCGTTCAACGTGCCGTCGGCATACCAGTTGATATGAAGATCGCCGGCATCATAGGACACATCGCTGATCTGGCTGTAGGGCTTGATCCAGTCGATCCGCTTTCCATGCTCGGCCCAGAACGCGTCGGGATCGGCGATGGATTGGGCGTACATCGCCTTGTAGCCATTCTCATCAATCAGCGCGGCATCAACGGTCTCCTTGCCTGGCGCAAACAGTCTGTCTTCAGTCATCAAAATTCCTCCCACCCGGCGTGCCGCCAATCATGCATGACTCTCTGTCCTGCCTTCAGACCGGTCGGCTGTTGAATTCCGGCCTGCAGTTTAGACCGATGGTATGGCGCATCGCAAGACAGGCCGACTGTCTAGCGGTGAAGCGTGGTGACAAGCGCCTCAGCCGCCTCGGCATCTTCAAGGTCCATCACCTGACGCGCGATGCCAAGCGTGAATCCGGCCCGTGCAAGCGAGGCCAGATGGCGTTGTCTTGTCGCCTCGTCCCCCTCGCGCGTGGCATAGGGGCCAAGCCGGCGCCGCGCTGCATGCCGCAGTGCCGCCACCAGCTCGCCATCGCTCGTATTCTCATCGGCGGCGGCAAGCGCCTGATCGACAAGCTCGCCGTCAATGGCGTGTTCCTGCAGACTGCGGCGAATGGCCAGCGCCGAACGACCACCGCGTCGCTTGCTTCGCGCCTTGGCAAGCGCAAAGGCGGTGTCATCGACATAGCCAAGCCTGACGCACTCATCGATCACCGTTTCCAGGGCGCGCGCAACCTCGGCCTGGTCATGTGACTCCAGCTTGCGCGCCGCAAACCGGCGAAGCACCTCGCGAAGACGTTGCCGCGATGCCGTGTACCGACCAAGATAATGGACGGCCTTGTTCATCAGGCGTCGTTCGGCTGGCGGTTTCCTGTCAGTCATCGAATGCGGCTCTCCGTCGGACCTGCGGCGAGTCTATCAGTCAGCCGCCTGTGCCGCCAGCGCGCTGCCGGCGTTGTCAGCGATATTGCGAAACAGTCCTGGCGGGCCTATGTTCTGCGGCATGAATGATCAGACATCTTCCACGCCGACCAAAGACACCGAACATCAGTTTGTCACGCGGCCCCATCCGGCCCAGCTGCGTCCTGTCCAGATAGGGCGCGTCAACTGGATCGGGCTGTGGACCCTCTATATGCGTGAGGTTCACCGTTTTGCGAAGGTGGCGATGCAGACCGTCGCCGCGCCGGTGATCACCTCGCTGCTGTTCCTGATGGTATTTGCGGTCGCCATCGGCGAGCGGGCCCAGCTTGCGGGCAATGTCGATTTCATCACCTTTCTCGTGCCGGGGCTGGTGATGATGACGGTGCTGCAGAACGCCTTTGCCAACACCTCGTCCTCGTTTGTCGTGTCAAAGGTGCAGGGCAATATTGTCGATCTGCTGATGCCGCCGATTGGCCCGGCGGAACTGCTTGTCGGCATGGCTGCCGGTGGGATGACGCGCGGCATCGCGGTCGGGCTGGCCGCCGCCGTCGTGCTTGGACTTTTTGGCGGGCTGTCACTGCCGGCGGCACCCCTGGTGGCGCTTGCCTTTCTTGTTCTGGGATCGCTGGCGCTTGCCTTTGCCGGCATTCTGGCCGGCATATGGGCCAATAAATTCGACGAAATGGCTGTCATTACAAACTTTGTGATTCAGCCATTGGCCTTTCTGTCGGGAACTTTCTATTCGGTCGAACGGCTGCCATCGCCTTTCGATACCATTGCCACGCTGAACCCGTTCTTCTATGCCATTGACGGTTTCAGATATGGCCTGATCGGCATTGGTGACCGTCCCATCATGACAGGCCTTGTCTGTCTTGTTGTTGTGAATGGCGTTCTGGGATGGCTGTGCTACCGTGTGTTGAAATCCGGCTATCGGCTGAAGAGTTGAAGGAACAGGGCGCATGACAAACCGGCGCGCGGCGGCTGCCACCACCAGCATGGCTGATGCCAGCATCGACACCAATGTGAAGGCGGGTATCCTGCCGGTGCAGGAAATACGGGCCGCCATTGAAAGTGGCATGATTGCCGCCGCCGCACCGATTACCGATGCACAGCTGCAGCCGGCAAGCCTGGATTTGCGGCTTGGCACGCGCGCCTGGCGCGTCCAGTCATCGTTTCTTCCCGGCCCCGGAATGGGGGTCGAGGACAAGCTTGCCCGCGTGGCCATGCACCAGATCGACCTGACCGGTGGCGCGGTGCTGGAACGCGGCTGTGTCTATATTGTCGAGCTTCAGGAATCGCTTTGTCTGGCGCCGGGGCTCAGCGCCATGGCAAACCCGAAAAGTTCGACCGGCAGGCTTGATATTTTCACCCGCCTCATTGCCAATCAGGCGTCCGAATTCGAGATGGTCCCCGACGGGTATCAGGGCGCGCTCTATGCCGAAATTTCGCCACGCACCTTTTCGGTTCTGGTGCGTCCGGGGTCATGCCTGTCACAGCTGCGTCTGCGCCGGGGTCCGGCGGCGATGTCGGATGCCGCGATGCTTGCCCTGCATCAGGATGTCGGGCTAGTGCGCGGCGCGGATGATGTCGATATCCGCGACGGTGTGGCGCTTGGCGTCAACCTGACGCCGACGACAAGCAGCGGCATCATCGGCTGGCGGGCCCGCAAACATGCCGGGCTGATCGATATTGACGCGCCGGCAAGCTGTCAGGTGGATGCGTTCTGGGAACGGCTGACCGCAGCCGATCTTGTCGCCGACGGGCTGGTGCTTCATCCGGACGAGTTCTACATTCTGGCCAGCCGTGAATTTGTCACGGTGCCACGCGACCATGCTGCCGAAATGCGTGCCTATGATACCCGTGTCGGTGAATTCCGTGCCCATTATGCCGGCTTTTTCGATCCCGGTTTCGGGATGGAGGAACTTGGTGCCGGTGCCACCCGCGCGGTTCTGGAGGTGCGCTCCCATGATGTGCCGTTCCTGATCGAGGAAGGCCAGACAGTCTGCCGTCTGGTCTATGAACCGATGGCGGCGATACCCGACAGCCTCTATGGCACCAGCGGATCGGGATCAAACTATCAGTCACAGGGCCTGCGGCTCGCCAAGCATTTCATTCAGGACTGACCGCGCCAGGGGTGACCCGGCAAACGCCTTGACAAGTTTGGCGGAAATGCCGAATTTGGCAGCCTTCCGATACCGCGAACACAGCCACCGGTACCGTCGACGACGTGCTGGTGGTTTGATTTTTTGAGGTGTTGATCGGGCGACGCCATGCCGGCGTCCGTGACGGAAGTTTGGATGATCATGGTCCGTAAAAGGGTCGGGCCGAGAGAATGGATTTCGACATGACCACGCCACAAACAGCCAAGATGCCGACATCGGCGGTGATGAAAACCTATGGCCGTGCCGACCTGTCCTTTGTCCGTGGGGACGGGTGCTGGCTGATTACCGATGATGGAGAGCGCTATCTTGACTGTGCCAGCGGTATTGCCGTCAACACGCTTGGTCATTCGCATCCGGGGCTGATTGCCGCCCTGCGTGATCAGGCTGGCAAACTGTGGCACACCTCGAATCTGTATCGAATTCCCGGTCAGGAACGGGTGGCAGACAAGCTGGTGTCGCTGACCGGTCTGGATCAGGTCTATTTCTGCAATTCCGGCGCCGAGGCGAATGAATCGGCGGTGAAGATGGCACGTCGTGCTGCCTATGAAAACGGACAGCCGGACCGCACCACCATCCTGTGTGCAACCGGATCCTTTCACGGGCGGACGCTTGGCATGCTTGCAGCCACTGACAAACCTGCAAACCGTACCGGATTCGGCCCGATGCCCGACGGGTTCGACCATGTCCCGTTTGGCAATCTGAACGAACTGAGGGCCGCGCTTGGTCCCCATGTGGCGGCGGTGATGATCGAGCCTGTCCAGGGCGAAGGCGGTGCCCGTGATGCGCATGATGACTATCTTCGCGGTGTGCGCGAGGCGGCCGATGAGTTCGGGGCGCTGGTGATCGCCGATGAAGTGCAGTCCGGCATTGGTCGTACCGGGACGCTGTTCGCCTATCAGACCTCCGGCATAAGGCCGGACATCATTGCCATGGCAAAGGGTCTTGGAGGCGGTTTTCCCGTTGGCGCGGTCATCGCCAGCGCCGCGGTTGGCAACGCCATGACACCCGGCACGCATGGATCGACCTTTGCCGGCAATCCGCTTGCCATGGCGGTTGCCGAGGTCATTCTCGACGAGGTGACGGCACCGGGGTTTCTTGAAGATGTGCGTCGGCGTGCGGACATCATGCGCGGCATGCTGGCTGAAATTGCAGCACGTCACCCGGCCATTGTTGCCGAGATCAGGGGGCGTGGTTTCCTGTGCGGTGTGCGACTGGACGACTCGCTGCCGGCCGGTGATGTGGTGGCAGCGCTTCGCGAGGTGAAGATACTGACTGTTCCAGCCGGTGAAAACACTGTTCGCTTCCTGCCGCCCCTGATCATTTCCGAGGATGAAATCAGACTGGCGGTCGAGAGCTTTGACACGGTTCTTGGCACAATGGTCCCACCGCAGGCCCAAGAACAGGATGGCCGGTGATGCGACATTTTCTGGATATCCGTGATTTCGACGCCGCGACGCTTCAAACCATGCTTGATGATGCCGCGGCAACCAAGGCCGCGCTCAAGGCTGGCGCCGAGACGGCAAAACCGCTTGCCGGCAAAAGCGTGGCGATGATTTTCGAGAAACCCTCGACCCGCACCAGGGTGTCCTTCGAGGTCGGGATCACACAGCTTGGCGGCACGTCGCTGATCCTGTCGGCGCAGGACATGCAGATTGGCCGCGGCGAGACCATCGAGGATACGGCACGGGTGCTGTCACGCTATGTCGATGCCATCACCATTCGCTGTTTCGCCCATGAGACGCTGTTGACCCTTGCCGCGCATGCCAGTGTGCCGGTGGTCAACGCGCTGACGGCGCGCTCGCATCCCTGTCAGATCATGGCCGACCTGCAGACAATGATCGAACGTCATGGCGCGCTGGATGGTCAGGTTGTGACCTGGATTGGTGATGGCAACAATGTGGCGGCAAGCTGGATTGAGGCAGCGGCCAGATTTGGTTTCCAGCTTCGGCTTGCCTGTCCTGACGGTTATGCGCCGTCGGCGGAACTACTGGCATGGGCCCGCGCCGAGGGTGCTGATATCGTGATGTATGATTCGGCGCTGGAAGCTGCCGCAGAAAGCCAGACGCTGGTCACCGATGTCTGGATTTCGATGGGTGACGACGAAGGAAGCCGCCGCAAGGACTTTCAGCCATTCCAGGTGAACCGCGAGCTTCTCGAAGCGGCGGCCGGTGATGCCATCGTTCTGCATTGCCTTCCGGCATGTCGGGGTATGGAGATCACCGCTGAAGTGATTGATGGACCGCAGTCGGCGGTATTCGACGAAGCCGAGAACAGGCTGCATGCACAAAAGGCCATCCTGTCCTGGTGTATGGCCGGCAACTAGACAAGATCCCGCGGGCCGCCGGTCCGCGCGCAGTGGAGAGACATGTGGCGTCACGTGATGCAAGCAATGAAGGCGCACAGATTCTGCCGTTCTATCTGGCGGGTGAGGCTGGAGATACCGCGCTGATCAGAGGGCGGTTTGCCAGTGTTGGTGTGCCGGTGACCAGCATCCTGGCACGGCATGACTATCCAGAGGCGGTGGCAAGCCTTCAGGCCGAGGCAATGGCCATTGCCGCCTGTCTGTCCACTTTCATGAAGTTCGATGGTGTGTTCACCCTGCAGGCCAAGGGTGATGGCTATGTGAAAACGCTGCTTGCGGATGTCACGTCGGATGGCGCCATTCGTGGTTACACAGCCTTTGACGAGCAGGCATCACCGCCTGTCGGTCTTGATATGGCAAGCGACCTGCCGGCGAGCGTGCCGGCGCTTCTCGGGTCCGGCTATGCCGCATTCACCGTCGATCAGGGACATGAAAATGGCCGCTATCAGGGCATTGTGGAACTGGATGGCGAAACGCTGAGCGATGCAGCGACAGCCTGGTTTGCCAATTCCGAGCAGGTCGACAGCCATATAGTTGCCGCCGCCAAACGGACAGGCGACAGCTGGACCGCCAGCGCGATGATGGTGCAGCGGGTGGCCGCCGAGGGCGGCAACCTTGCCAGCGTGCCGCGTGACGTCCATGACGATGCCTGGGCCACGGCGGAAATGCTGCTTCGTTCGGTCCGCCGGGATGAACTTGTCGATCCCGGGCTGGCGCCGGATGCATTGATTTTCCGATTGTTCAATTCGCTGCGGCCACATGTGGCCCCGGCGCACCCTGTCGAGGACAGGTGCCGCTGCAGCCCCGACAGGGCGATATCGGTTCTGGAACGCATGTCACCCGCCGAGCTGGCAGAGCTGATTTCGGAGTCGGGCACCATCGATGTCACCTGTGAGTTCTGCAAGACAACGCGTTCCCTCGACCCGCCGGTCACGGGTGGCACTGTCACCAGGCAATAATATTGCCATATTCATGCCGCCTTCTTGGTGTAGCGATTTCGGTGTAGCGATGGCAGATTGCCAATCGAGAATTGCCAATCGGGGAGGTGTCCTGGATGTCAAAACGCGTGTTCACCATACCATTGCTGATGGTGTCGCTGGTCCTTGTGGCCTGTACGACAACATCCTCGCCGCCGCCGCCGGTTTCGGTGCAATCTGCCGGTTTCGGGGCCATTGCCCTGAATGCACGCCAGCTTGAGGTCATCGAGAATTGGCAGATGCCCATCAAGCCTCCCTATATCGGTCATCTCCAGCAGCCCTACCCCGGCAATCTCGTCTCGCAATGGGCGACACAGGTGCTGATGCCGGCAGGTGGCAGCGGCGAGATGGTTCTCGATATCACCCGGGCCGCCGTGACCAAGGTCAAGCTGCCGCCGCAGACCGGTCTGGCAAATGCGTTGAGTGACCAGCAGGACAGCGAGATCCGGGTCGAGTTCGAGGCAAAGCTGATGTGGCTGCAGCCTGTTGGCGGATCGCAGGCGATGATCAAGCTGGCATCATCCCATTCGGTGACAATTCCCGAATCATCCTCGGCAAACGACGTTCAGCGCGCGGTGAATGACTGTCTGAACAAGGCGCTTGCCGGGCTGGACAATCAGGCCCGCATCGAGCTTGCCAAGATCGACAATGTGATCCTTCCCTGACGATGGGACGTGGGTCCGGCTAACGGCGCCAGAACCCCGGATTGAGCATGACCAGAACGGTGAACAGCTCCAGCCGGCCAAGAAGCATGCCAAACGCCATGATCCATTTGGCCAGATCGGGAAGTGACGAGAAATTGCCCTCGGCACCGATCAGGTTGCCAAGTCCGGGCCCGACATTGCTGATCGACGTGGCGGCACCTGACAGGGCGGTGATGAAATCAAGGCCAAGGGCGCCGAGAAGAATTGCCAGAATGACGAAACAGAGGATGTAGAGGTAGAAGAACCCCATTACCGAATCCATGACCTCGTTCGGTACCGGTCGCCGGTTGTAATAGGCCAGGATCACCGCGTGCGGGCGCAGCAGACGGCCAATCTGCACCCGTGCCGTTGTCGCCAGAACCTGCAGGCGGAACACCTTGATGCCACAGGTTGTCGAACCGCCACACCCGCCGATAAACATGGTGATCAGCAGCAGCGTCGAGGCAAACCCGCCCCAGGCCGAGAAATTCGCACTGCCATAGCCGGTTCCCGTCATGATCGAGACAGCGTTGAAGCTTGCCTGGCGGATGGCGGTGGCAACAGGCATGCCGTCATTGCTCAGGAACCAGATCAGGGTCAGCACAACCAGGGCAAGAAGCGCCAGGAACCAGCGCACCTGTGGATCCTGAAGAAGCGGCCGCCAGCCACCACGGACCATCGCCAGATAATGTGCAAAGGGCAGACTGCCGACAATCATGCCAAAGATGATGATCCATTCGATGGCCACCGAATCAAAGGCCGCAATCGATGCTGTCCTGGTTGAATAACCGCCGGTCGCGATTGTGGTCATGGCATGTGCGATGGCATCGAAATTGCTCATCCCGGCCACTGACAGCATGATTGCCCAGCCTGCCGTCAGCCCGGCATAGACAAGCCCGATTCCGCCGGCAAGCTGGGTTGCGCGCGGCACAACCTTGTCGGCTGTATCATAGGATTCGGTGCGGAACAGCTGCATCCCGCCAACCGACAGCATCGGCAGCACAGCCATTGCCATGACGATGATTCCAACCCCGCCAAGCCATTGCAGCAGGGCGCGCCAGATCAGGATCCCGGGCGATGCCATTTCAATGGTCTGAAGTACGGTCGATCCGGTGGTGGTGATGCCCGACACGGACTCAAACACCGCATCGGTGACGCTGAGCTGCAATTCACAGAACATGAAAGGCAGGGCACCGAAAATCCCGATGGAAATCCAGGACCCGTTGGTCAGCAGAAATGCCTGCCGAAGACCGAGATCAAAGGCCTCGCGCTGTGATGTGGCAAGCCATATCGATACGCCGACAAAAGCGGTCAGCAGTGCCGACAGTGCAAAGACCTGCCAGTCGGAAGATCCGAAATACAGATCCACGCACATCGGGATCAGCATTGCCGCCCCCAGAATGGTGGTCAGCAGGCCAAGGATGTTCAGCACCGGTGAGAGGATCATGTCTCGGGCACCCGTTGTTCCCTATATTGCGGGCCTCATGTTGCGGACCAGTTTCATGGCCCGGGTGTGTGGGCCAAGTGTTTGGGCCAAAGATACAGGCCGGCGTCACCGGAGCATAGCCGATCACCCCATAAGGTCACACAAAAATCCGGTGGCTGGCAGATAATTGCCGGCTGGCGGTGGCGCCGGCCTAGCCGTGCCGCGCCTCGTTCAGGAACCTGTCGCGAAGGTCGCGGTCATCCTGGAATATGCCGGTAAAGCGGGTTGTTATCATTGATACATCGGGCTTGTGAACGCCGCGCGTGGTCATGCACTGGTGCTGCGCGTCGATCAGCACTGCCACGCCGCGCGGCTGCAGCGCCGTCTGGATGCAGTCGGCGACCTGCGCTGTCAGCGTTTCCTGGGTTTGCAGACGGCGGGAAAAACTGTCCAGCACACGGGCCAGTTTTGAAATGCCGACAACGCGCCGGTCCGGCAGATAGGCGATATGGGCCGTGCCAAGGATCGGCACCAGATGATGCTCGCAATGGCTTTCCATGCGGATCGAGCGCAGCATCACCATGTCGTCATAGCCCTCGACCTCTTCGAAGGTGCTGCTCAACAGCGCTGCAGGGTCATCATCATAGCCGGAACAGAATTCTTCCCAGGCGCGAACAACGCGGGCCGGCGTATCCACCAGCCCTTCACGCGCCGGTGATTCGCCCATCCAGCGCAGCAATGTCTCGACAGCGGCCTCGGCCTCATCACGAGACGGACGCGTGGCGGTCTGTTTCCGACCGGCTGGTTTGGCGGGTTTGCCGGTGCCATTGTCATACGGTGTCATCACATTCCTCTGCCGCGACGTACCCTGCTGGGGCATGTTTCACCTCAGCCTATATGGAGGCAATGGAGGGGTAAGGCAACAGGTTAGGTGCCGGCCGGGCTGTTTCTTCGCGAACATGGTGCCTTTGCGTAAAACATGGCATGCGGGCAAAAGACCTTGCCTTCACCGGTGCAACGACTAATCTGACCGGCATGCGGGTGTAGCTCAGTTGGTAGAGCACGAGCTTCCCAAGCTCGGGGTCGCGGGTTCGAACCCCGTCGCCCGCTCCAGTATCTTCGGGTCCATGCGCCGACGGGATGATGCGATCCCGGCATAAAAAAGGGGCGGGAATTCCCGCCCCTCTGTCATGTCCGGCTGTCAAACCGCTGCCTCAGCAGGCGGCAACCGCACGTTTCGCAATTTCACGAACAAGATGCGCCCGATAATCACCAGAGGCGTGGATATCGCTGATCATCTCGTCGGCGTCGACCGCAATGCCGTCAAGCGAGGCGGCATCAAAGCTGCTGTCAAGTGCGGCTTCCATCTCGCCATGGCGGAAGACGCCGTCACTGCCGGCCCCTGTCACGGCGACCCGGGTTCCGGTGCCGGTGCTGGCGACAAACACCCCGACCATGGCATAGCGCGATGCCGGGTTGGGGAATTTGACATAGGCTGCCTTGCCGGTTTTCGGAAAGCTGACGGCGGTGATCATCTCGTCATCCTCAAGCGCCGTTTCGAACATGCCGACAAAGAAGTCATCCGCCGCGATGTCACGCTTGTTGGTATGGACAGTGCCGCCAAGACCGAGAACAGCCGCCGGATAGCAGGCGGACGGGTCGTTGTTGGCCACCGAACCGCCAATGGTGCCGCGATTGCGAACCTGCCTGTCACCTATTCCACCGGCCAGAGCGGCCAGCGCCGGAATGGATGTCTGCACCAGATCGGATCCGGCCACATCGACATGCCTGGTCATCGCGCCGATACGGATTGTGTCACCCTTGTTCTCGATTCCGGCAAGCCCGCACCCGGCAAGGTCCACCACCTTTTCAGGGCTGGCAAGCCGTTGCTTCATCGTCGGGATCAGCGTCATGCCACCGGCAAGAAGCTGACCGCCATCTGCCAGTTGCGCGGTGGCGTCATCGACGCTGCTGGCCTTCACATAGGTTGTGTGATGCATGTTCCTTCTCCTTATTCTGCGGCTTCGGCCTGTGCGGCACTGATCGCGCGCCAGACCTTTTCAGGCGTTGCCGGCATCGACATGTCGGTGATGCCAAGTGGCGCCAGCGCGTCGATGACGGCATTGATCAGCGCCGGTGGCGAGGCAATGGCCCCGGCCTCGCCGCATCCCTTGACCCCGAGGTCATTATGCGTGCAGGCAGTCACCGTATAATCGACCTTGAAGTTTGGCAGATCATCGGCGCGCGGCATGCAATAATCCATGTAGGACGCCGTGATCAGCTGGCCCGTTTCATCGTAATGGGCGTTTTCCAGAAGCGCCTGGCCAACGCCCTGGGCGATACCGCCATGCACCTGACCCTCGACAATCATCGGGTTGATCAGATTGCCGAAATCATCACAACAGGCCCAGTCGACAAGCGCGACAACGCCTGTTGCCGGGTCGATCTCGACTTCGGCAATATGCGTGCCCGACGGATAGGTGAAGTTCAGCGGGTCATAGAACGCCGTTTCCTCAAGGCCGGGTTCCAGCCGGTCATGGGGATAATTGTGCGGGACATAGGCCGCCAGTGCGATCTCGCCAAACCCCTTTTCGGTGTCGGTGCCGGCGACCGTGAACTTGCCATCGGCAAAGACCACATCGGCATCGGCTGCCTCCATCAGATGCGCGGCGATGATCTTCGATTTCTCGATCACCTTGTCGACAGCCTTGACGATGGCGGCCCCGCCAACGGCGAGCGAGCGCGACCCGTAGCTTCCCATGCCGAACGGGATCCTGTCGGAATCGCCATGAATGATCTCGACGCTGCCAATATCGATGCCAAGCTTGTCGGCGACAATCTGGGCAAAGGTGGTGTCATGACCCTGGCCATGGCTGTGGGTGCCGGTGAATACATTGACGGTGCCTGTCGGATCGACACGAACTGTTGCCGATTCATAGAGCCCGACCCGCGAGCCGAGCGCGCCGGCAACCGCCGACGGCGCGATGCCGCAGGCCTCGATGTAACTCGACAGGCCGATGCCACGATATTTGCCACGCGTGGCGGCTTCGGCACGGCGGGCCTCAAAACCCTTGTAGTCGATCATCGCCAGCGCCTTGTCCAGCGGCGCCTCATAGTCACCGATATCATATTGCAGCGCCACCGGTGTCTGGTAGGGGAAGGCGTCCTTTGGAATGAAGTTCAGACGGCGGAATTCGGCCGGGTCCATGCCGACCTGACGGGCCGCGCTGTCCATCACCCGCTCCAGAAGATAGGTTGCCTCCGGCCGGCCGGCACCGCGATAGGCGTCAACCGGTGCGGTTGTCGTCGCCATGCCCTTCACATTGGTATAGATCGCCGGGATCTTGTAACAGCCCGACAGCAGCGGGGCATGAAGAATGGTTGGCGTCACTACCGAAAAGGCCGACAGATAGGATCCGATATTGGCCATCGTATCCACCCGCAGACCGGTGATCCGGTTGTCCTTGTCAAGCGCCATCCGGACCTTGTTGATATGGTCGCGGCCATGCGCGTCGGCAAGGAAGGATTCGCTGCGGTCGGCTGTCCATTTGACGGGGCGCTTCAGCTTCTTGCTGGCCCAGGTGCAGACAGCTTCCTCCGGATAGACATAGATTTTCGATCCGAATCCACCGCCGACATCAGGTGCCACGACACGGAGCTTTGATTCCGGGATGCTGAGCATGAAGGCCCCGATCACGAGCCGCGTCAGATGCGGGTTCTGCGAGGTTGTGAACAGGGTGTAGGAATCATCGATCGGATCATATTCCGCCAGCGCGGCCCGTGGTTCCATCGCGTTCGGGATCAGCCTGTTGTTGCGCACCTCCAGTTCGACAACGGTCGCCGCCGAATCAAGCGCGGCTGCGGTTGCCGCCTCGTCGCCAAGCTCGAAGTCGAAATACATGTTGCCCGGCACATTTTCATGGATCTGCGGACCGGACCCGGCATTCGCAAGATCAACGACCGGAGCCAGCACATCATAATCGATTTCGACCAGCTCGGCGGCATCCATCGCCTGCGCGAGGCTTTCGGCAATCACCGCAACAACATGGTCGCCGACATAGCGTACCGCGCCATTCGCCAGAATCGGATGCGGCGGCTCATTGGTTGGCGAGCCGTCGCGATTCGTGACAACCCAGCCACAGATCGGGCCGCCAATGCCGTCGGCGGCGACGTCTTCGCCGGTGAAGATGGCAACCACACCATCGGCCGCGGCGGCGGCTTCGGTCCGGATGGCCTTGATGTTGGCATGTGCATGAACCGAGCGGATGAAATGCACATGAAGCTGGCCGGGCCGGTTGATGTCAGCTGTGTAACGGCCGGACCCGGTCAGGAACCGCTTGTCTTCCTTGCGACGTACCGAGGCACCGATACCGTCTTTGATGCTTCCCTCAGGCATGGCCTATTCTCCCATCATTTTGGCGCCGGCCTGAACGGATTTCACAATATTGTGATATCCGGTACAGCGGCAGATGTTGCCCTCAAGACCCTCGCGAACCTCTGCCTCGCTGGGGTTGGGTTTGTTTTTGACAAGTTCAATTGCACTCATGACCATGCCAGGTGTGCAGAAACCGCACTGCAGGCCGTGATTCTCGTGAAAGGCCTGCTGCATGGGATGCAGCCCGTCGCCATTCGCGATTCCCTCGATTGTCGTGACATTCGCGCCTTCGGCAGCGGCAGCCAGCATGGTGCAGGATTTCACGGATTCGCCATCGACATGAACGACACAGGCGCCGCACTGGCTGGTGTCGCATCCGACATGCGTGCCGGTCAGGCTCATTGTTTCCCTGATGAAATTGACGAGAAGTGTATTGTCAGGCACGTCTGCGCTGACCGGTTTCCCGTTCAATGTAAGACTCACGGTTGTCATTCCATTCCTCCTTAATTCGCAGCACGGTTTGTATATTCTCTGCTGATTTGCAGTCTCACCCTTGAATATCGTCCAATCTTGCAGACATCATGTAAACAGTTTTATGTGCACAATGGCGTGTACAGCTGTGGCAAATCGTTTCGCCGCCATACGGTGTCCGGATGTTTATGCGGCGAAAATGGCGCTTGGACCGGCGTTCAGACTGGCGGGCACACGAACCAAAGCCGCACAAGGGGCGCAGCGTAAGGAGGGCCCGATGATCCCGGAAACCGTGGCATCGCTGATCGAGGATATGGCGGCGCGGGACTATATCCTGTCCGAAGGACTTGCGGTGAGCCTGTTCCTCGGCCTTCGCAGGCACCGGCCTCTTTTTCTGGAAGGCGAAGCCGGTGTTGGCAAGACAGAGGTCGCCAAGACCCTGGCGGCGATGCTTGGTCGGCGCCTCATTCGCCTGCAATGTTATGAAGGGCTGGACATCGCCGCCGCCGCCTATGAGTGGAATTATGCGCGCCAGATGATAGAAATCCAGAGCGCTGGCAAGGGCCAGCTGTCGAGCGCCGATCTGTTTACGGCGGACAATCTGATCGAGCGCCCGCTTCTGGAGGCGTTGCGTGAAGATGAAGCCGGGGCACCGGTTCTGCTGATCGACGAGCTGGACCGTGCCGACGAGGCCTTTGAGGCCTACCTCCTGGAAATTCTCTCGGACTGGCAGGTGACGATTCCCGAATTCGGCACCGTAAAGGCCGCGGCTCCACCGATTGTCATCATCACCTCGAACCGGACCCGGGAAATTCACGACGCGCTGAAACGCCGCTGTTTCTATCACTGGGTCGATTATCCCTCGCTACAGGATGAGCTGGCGATTCTGAAACGTCGCGCACCCGAAGCGCCAGCCGATCTCAGCGAACAGGTGGTACGGTTTGTCCACAAGCTTCGGGCCGCGAATCTGTTCAAGGCCCCCGGGGTTGCTGAAACAATCGACTGGGCGCAGGCGCTTGTCGAGCTGGATTGTGTCGCCATTGATCCGGCGCAGGCTGATTCGACGATGGGTGTGCTGTTGAAATACCAGGATGATATCGCGCGGATCACCGGCACCGAGGCGGCGCGTATCCTGACCGAGGTTCAGGCAGAAATGTCAGGATATCGAACCGGATGACCATGCGTGACGCCACCATTCTGGAATTTCCGGCCACGCGGTTGAATCAGCGGTCGAATCCGAAGGCATGGCGAGGCATGAAGCTTGCCGAGAATATAACGCTTTTTGTGCGCACGCTGCGGCGTGCCGGGCTGGATGTCGGGCCGGCGGCGGTGCTGGACTGTGTCGAGTCCTGCCGCCAGATTGACCTTGGCAATCGCGGGGAATTCTATCACACGCTGGCAAGCTGTGTTGTGAAACGGCCGGAAGACAGGTTGCTGTTTGATCAGGCCTTTCACATTTTCTGGCGCAACCCGCGACTGATGGAAAAAATGCGCGATCTTCTGCTACCGACGCTGGCGCGTGAGGGCGAGGCTGAAGAGCCGCCACCGACGTCCCGTCGGGTGGATGAAGCGCTGCGTCCTGATACGCCGTCAGCCGCGCAGGAGATGGAAGAAAATGAACGTGTCGAGATCGACATGTCGATGACCTCCTCGGCGGATGAACATTTCCGCAGCATGGATTTTCAATTGATGTCAGCTGCCGAGATTGCCGAAGCCGAACGGGCCATCGGTGCGATGCGGCTGCCGGTTCCGCATCGTCCCTCGCGCCGCTTTCAGCCGGATGGCAGGCGGGGGCGTCTGTCTTTTCGCCAGACATTGCGCGGCATGGCACGCAAGGGCGGGCTTGCGCTGCCACGTTTCGAAACGCCGCGCCATCGTCCGCGACCCGTTGTTGTGATCTGTGACATTTCCGGCTCGATGGAACGCTATTCCCGGATGTTGCTTCGTTTCACCCACGCGCTGACCCAGCGACGCGGGACGGTTCACAGCTTTCTGTTCGGCACCCGCCTGACAAATATTTCCCGCCAGATGCGCGACCGTGATCCCGATGCGGCGCTTCAGGCTGTCTCCCGTCTTGTCGATGACTGGTCCGGGGGCACCAGGATTTCCAGTGCCATTGCCGACTTCAATCGTGGCTGGTCACGCCGGGTGCTTGGCCAGGGTGCTGTGGTGCTGCTGATCACGGACGGGCTGGATCGTGACGATGACAGCAATCTGGGATTCGAGATGGAAAGGCTGCACAAATCCTCGTCGAGGCTGATCTGGCTGAACCCGCTTTTGCGGTATGAAGGATTCGAGCCGCGTAGCGCCGGCATCCAGCAGATTCTGCCGCATGTTGACGCCTTTGTGCCGATTCATTCACTGTCCTCGATGGCTGATCTTGCCGGGCTGCTTGGGGCCGATCTGCCGGCAAACTGGCAACATCGTGATCTTCATGGGTGGCGTGACAGGCTGCGGGCGGCACAGGCCGGGATATGAGATGGCGGAAATGACCAACCAGAAGGGCGACATGATCACCCCCGGTAACATGATTACCCCCGGAAGCACGACCACCAATGCGGGCCTGTTTCAGATGGCGCATCGCTGGGTCGAGGCCGGCCACGGTGTGGCACTGGCCTTTGTCATGCAGACATGGGGATCGTCGCCGCGCCCTGTCGGCAGCGTGATGGTGGTACGCGATGATATGACAGTCGAAGGTTCCGTGTCGGGGGGGTGTGTCGAAGGCGCGGTGATTGACGCCGCATCCGACTCGCTTTCCACCGGGACCGGCCAACGGCTTGATTTCGGTGTTGCCGATGCCACCGCCTGGGAAGTGGGGTTGTCCTGTGGCGGGCAGATCGCGGTTCTGGTCACGCCGGTATCGGCACAGGGCCTGCCGGCAGATGACCTTGGGACGCTGGTTGATGACATGACGGCCCGCCGGCCCGGCACCGTCAGGTTCGATGCGCGGACCGGCGCGCTGGTGACCGCAACCGGAAGTGATGCCGCGGCGGTGACGGGGCTGTCGGACGACGAGTCATGTTTTACATTTTACCATCAGCCGCCACGGCGCCTGATTGTTGTGGGCGGGGTTCATATCACGCAGTTCCTGGCCCCGATGGCGTGCCAGGCCGGTTATGATGTTGTGGTGATTGATCCACGGGCCGTGTTCAGCACGGAAGACCGGTTTCCGGGAATTACCTGTATGACGGCCTGGCCCGACGAAGTGCTGGACGACATGCGTCCGGATTCGCGGACTGCCGTGGTGACGTTGACCCATGACCCGAAGATCGATGATCCGGGTCTTCATGCGGCACTGGCAAGCGAGGCGTTCTATATCGGGTGCCTTGGATCACGTCGCACCCATGCGGCACGGTGTGAACGGCTTCGCGAGGCCGGCTTTGACGATGGTGACCTGGCGCGAATCAACGGGCCTGTCGGGCTGGATATCGGCGCACGCACGCCGGCCGAGATCGCCGTCTCCATCCTGGCGCAGATGATTGCCGTCGAACGGCAGGGTGAGGCACCATGAAATTCGGTCCTGCGGCCCCGGATGACTGCGACGGTGCCATTCTTGCGCATGCGGTCTATCTTCCCGATGGGCGAATCCGCAAAGGCACCAGACTTGGGGCTGCCGACATTGCGCGCCTTGTCGCGGCTGGCATCGGGTCGGTTACGGTGGCCAGGCTTGAACCTGGAGACATTGACGAGGACAGCGCGGCTGACAGGCTGGCTGCGGCGCTGGCACCGGCCGGGCTGCGGCTGTCGCAGGCGGCGACCGGCCGCGTCAATATCTATGCCGAGGGGCGGGGGCTTGTCAGGTTCGACAGGCGTCTGCTGAAAGATATCAACAGGATTGACGAGGGAATCACGCTGGCCTGTGTGCAGCACAACCAGCTTCTCGAGGATGGCGATATGATCGCCACGCTGAAAATCATTCCCTACAGCCTGCCAGAAGCCACCATCGAAGCGGCCATCGCCATGGCCGGTGGCCTGCCTGTCTTCACATTCAACCCGCTTCGCACACGGCCCTTTGCCCTGATCCAGACAATCGTTGACGGCATCAAGCCGGCACTTTTGTCGGCAACCGAAAAAGTGACAAAGCAGCGGCTTGACCAGCTTGGCTGTTCGCTTGTCGACAGCCGCATCATTGCACATGACACAGCCAGCCTTGCTGCGGCGATTGCCGAGTCACGGCGTCATGGGGCCGAGGCCATGCTGATTTGCGGTGCGTCGGCCATCTGTGACCGCCGCGACGTTGTGCCGATGGCCGTCGAGGTGGCAGGTGGCAAGGTCGACAGGCTGGGTCTGCCTGCCGATCCAGGCAATCTGCTGATGATGGCCAGGCTTGATGGCATACCGGTTATCGGCATGCCGGGTTGTGCCCGCTCACCGCGATTGAATGGCTTTGACTGGGTGCTGCAGCTTGTTCTTGCCGGGATCGAGATTGACGATGACGAGATTGCCGACATGGCCATCGGCGGGTTGCTGATGGAGATTGCCTCGCGCCCACTGCCGCGCAAGATGGTCGAGCGCCGCCGCCCCAGCACTATCGCCATTGGCGGTGTTCTTCTGGCTGCCGGATCGTCCCGGCGGATGGGTGATGTCAACAAGCTGCTGGCGGAGATCGAGGGCGAGCCGCTGGTGCGGCGTGCGGCGCGCGCGATGCTGGATGGTGGCATCATGGATCTGGTCGTGGTCACAGGTCATCAGCATGACGATGTTGTCGCGGCGCTGGACGGGCTTGCTGTAAGCGTGGCGCACAATGCGGACTTTGCCACTGGTCAGGCGGGGTCTGTGGCGACCGGGATCGCGGCCTTGCCAGCTACGGTGTCGGGCGCGCTGATCGCGCTTGGCGACATGCCGTTCATCGCGCCCGAGCTTGTAGCCGAAATGATCCGAGACCATAGCGGTCTTGGTGATCATGAAACCCGTATCTCATTTCCGGTTCATGCGGGCCGCCGCGGCAATCCGGTTCTGTGGGGGTGCGGATTTTTCGATGCGCTTGGCCAGCTTGGCGGCGATATAGGCGGCCGGCAGGTGCTGCGCGAGAACCCGGCCGCTGTCAACAGCATCAGCTGGCATGATGACAGCATTCACCACGATATCGACACGCCGCGCGACCTTGCCGATGCAGGGGCGAACGTGCCGACACAGGCCGGATCGGACAATACGGGCTTGAACCTGCGGTAAAGGGGCTGTATACCGGCGACAAATTTCATCACCGCCTTATGCAGTCACCCGCCTCCGGACATCTACTTCCGAAGTCTGGCGGATGCACTCGCAAGGCCGGTTTGTGAACAACAGACTTTCCCAGAACAGGAGCATGTTAGATGCAGCTTTCCAATTTCACAGGCAAAACCGTCGCCATCATGGTCGCCAGCGGCTTTGACGAGGATACCTTCATCGCCATTCAGCGCGCCATGATGTCCGTCAATGCAAAGCTTCGGGTTATTTCACGCGATGCCGGTTTGACGAATGCCTGGAACGGAAGCGGCTGGGGCATGTCCTATCCGGTTGATTCGACCCTGTCGACCACGCTGGCCATTGATTATGAAGCGTTGATCATTCCGTCGGGCGAACGGCATATCGCCACGCTGATTCCCGAGGCGCACGCCAAGCGTCTTGTCCGCGCCTTTACCCGCGAGAACATGCCGGTATTGATGCTTGATGATGCGGCTTCGCTTCTGGACATTGTCGATATGGCTGTGCCGGCGCGCGATGCCGATACAGGCGTTGGCGTTGATGGCAGGCTGGTTGTTGGCAGCAGCGAGACAATAGATGCCGCGCTTGGCGCCCTGAACAGCGCCATGATGCTGGAAGATGGCGAAAGCGTCGCCGCCTGACAGGCGGATGACGGCTGTGCATGCTGGCAGGGATCAGACAGGATGACCCGTCAGATGGACAACGCAGCCCTTCCCTCGCCATGTATTTCGGTTTGCCAGTTTGATTCGGTTTCGGGTCAGTGTCTTGGGTGTTTTCGTACCGGTGCAGAAATCGCCGCGTGGCGGTCGATGACGCCGGATGCCCAGCGTGACCTTCTTGAATTGCTTCGTGACAGGCGTGCCGCCGCAACCGGCATTGCCAGGCGTTCGACGCGTCGCCGCCGCGGATAGATAATCAGCAGACCGAGAGATTGCTGCCCATGATAACCCTGACCACACTGCTAGCCGAGAGCGGATGGATTCTCGCCGACGGAGCCACTGGCACAAACCTGTTCAACCGGGGTCTGGAGACAGGCTATCCACCCGAACTCTGGAATGTCGAACGTCCGGACGATGTCACGGCACTGCATACCGCCTTCATTGATGCCGGATCGCAGATCGTGCTTACCAATTCATTTGGTGGCACACACCATCGGCTTCGGCTTCACGGGGCGCAGGATCGCGTTGGTGAATTGAACCTCGCGGCGGCACGGCTTGCCAGACAGGCGGCCGATCAGGGGCGGGATCGCCACGGCCATGATGTACTTGTAGCGGGGTCGATGGGTCCGACTGGCGAGCTGTTCGCGCCGATGGGCGCGCTTGACTATGACGATGCCCGCGCCGCTTTTACCGCACAGGCCGAAGCGCTTGCCGAGGGCGGGGCAAATCTTCTCTGGATTGAGACGATGTCGTCGCAGGAAGAGGTGAAGGCCGCCATAGATGCGGCGGCTGCAACCGGGCTTGAGGTGGCTGCCTGCATGACATTCGATACCGCCGCACGGTCGATGATGGGTGTGTCCCCGGTCGATTTCGCGCGTCAGGCGGTCGATTTCGGTGCCAGCTTTGTCGGTGCGAATTGCGGCATTGGACCTGCCGAGCTGCTGCATTCCGTGCGCGAGATGCTGCCGGCTGTTGAGACGCCTGTCATCGCCAAGGGCAATTGCGGCATTCCGGCCTATGTCGATGGCAGCATCCATTATCACGGCACACCGGAACTCATGGCCGATTACGCCTGCTTCGCCCGCGATGCCGGAATTGGCATCATTGGTGGTTGTTGCGGCACCACACCGGATCATGTGGCGGCGATGGCAACAGCGCTTCGCACGACGTCGCCGCGCCCGTTCGACAGTGATGCGGCTCTAGCGGCGCTTGGCAAACCGTGGAAGGACATGCCGGCGGCAGGTGATGCAGGGTCGAATGGTGCTGCCGGGCGGCGCAGCCGGGGCCGCCGCCGCAGCCGCGACTAGCCGTCGCTGATCCGTCATTGGCCCGCTGCGACAAGCATGTTGCGGAAGCCGGGCAATCTTTGCATACTGCGCGCGATTTTCATGGCTGACGGCCAGCATACCGGGTTTCGTCGCTTTCAGTTCCCAGTCGGAGTATCAAGATGCACGCCTATCGCTCACACACATGCGGCGAGCTTGTCGAGGCCAATGTGGGCCAGTCGGTTCGCCTGTCAGGCTGGATCAACCGGAAACGCGATCATGGTCAGCTGGTTTTTGTCGACCTTCGCGATCATTACGGGCTGACACAATGTGTTGTCGATTCCTCGGACCCGTGCTTTGCCGCGGTCGAGGCGACACGGCTTGAATCCGTCGTCACTGTCACCGGCACGGTTCTGAAGCGCAGCGACGAGACGATCAACACATCATTGCCTACCGGGCATGTCGAGGTCCGTATCGAAAGTTTCGAGGTGCAGTCGGCTGCGGACACGCTGCCGCTGCAGGTGAATTCGGATACGGATTCAGGCGAGGAAACAAGGCTTCGCTATCGGTATCTCGACCTGCGCCGGACCAGACCGCATGACAACATCATGCTCCGCGCAAAGATCATCCAGTCGATCCGGGCACGGATGGTGGAACAGGGCTTCACCGAGTTCCAGACGCCGATCCTGACGGCCTCGTCGCCAGAGGGTGCGCGTGACTTTCTGGTGCCGGCACGTCTTCATCCCGGTAAATTCTATGCCTTGCCGCAGGCACCGCAGCAGTTCAAGCAGCTGGTCATGGTGTCCGGGTTCGACCGCTATTTCCAGATCGCGCCCTGTTTCCGCGACGAAGACAGCCGGGCCGACCGTAGCCCCGGTGAATTCTACCAGCTCGACCTCGAGATGAGCTTTGTCGAGCAACAGGACGTCTTCGATGCTGTCGAGCCTGTCATCCGCGGTGTGTTTGAAGAGTTTTCCGACAAGAAGACCGATCAGGAATTCATCCATATTCCGTTTGCCGAGTCGATGCTCAAATATGGCAATGACAAGCCTGACCTGCGGATCCCGATCGAAATCTGTGATGTGACCGACATCTTCCGGGGATCGGGGTTCTCGATATTTGCCAAGGCTGTCGAGGGCGGCAGTGTGGTAAGGGCGGTGCCGGGTCCAAAATGTGGCAGCCGTGCCATCGCCGACCGGATGAACAGCTGGGCACAGTCCGAGGGCGCTCCCGGCATGGGCTATATCATCTATGGTGATGGCGAGGCGCGCGGTCCGGTGGCCAATGCTCTGGGGCCGGAAAAGGCCGAGGAGATCCGTCTCGCCACGGGTGTTGGCGACGGTGACGCGGTGTTCTTTGCCTGTGCCGATGAGGCATCGGCGGCGCAGCTGGCCGGCCGCGCACGGGTGCGGATTGGCGAGGAACAGGGGCTGATTGACGACTCTGTCTTCCGCTTTGCCTGGATCGTCGATTTCCCTATGTATGAGCGTGACGAGACAACCGGCAAGATCGATTTCTCGCACAATCCGTTTTCGATGCCGCAGGGTGGGTTGAAGGCGTTGCAGGAACAGGACCCGCTGACCATCAAGGCGTGGCAGTACGATCTTGTCTGCAATGGGGTCGAGTTGTCATCCGGGGCCATCCGGAACCATCTTCCCGACGTGATGTACAAGGCATTCGAAATCGCCGGCTATGATTCACAGGTTGTGGATGACAAATTCCCGGCGATGATCAACGCGTTTCGCTTTGGCGCCCCGCCGCATGGTGGCATCGCGCCGGGAATCGACCGGATTGTGATGTTGATTGCCGATGAGCCGAATATCCGCGAGGTCATTCTGTTCCCGATGAATGGCAAGGCCGAAGACCTGATGATGGCAGCGCCGTCATCAGTCGAGGACAGCGCGCTTGCCGAGCTTCACATCCGCCGGGCACCGGTGCCAAAGAAAAGCTGATCGTTCAGCGCGCCATCCGGTGTGCTGTCCACACAACACTGCCAAGAAGCAACACCGCGCCGGTCTGATGCATCGCGCCAAGTGATACCGGCACACCGTGCAGAAGCACGGCAATGCCAAGCACGAACTGACAACTTACCAGCGCCAGCGCCAGTGTGGCAGGTCCCCGGCTTGCCGCCTGTCGGCGGGCCTTGATGGCAAGCGTGATCACTGCCAGCACGGCAAGAAGTGCAATCCAGCGATGATGGAACTGTGCCGAGGCAGGATTCTCAAAAGGATCAAGAAAGCCCCTCTCTCCATATTCCACCGGCACCAGCCCGTTACCCATCAACGGATAGTGATTATACAGAAGGCCGGCATCCATGCCGGCAACAAGCGCGCCGGCAAAGATTGTCAGCGCAATGATCAGCAAGGTGCCGGCGGCATGCCCGACTGGCAGGCCCGCCCGCCCATAGCGAATGTCAAAAGCGGTCCAAAGCAGCAAGGCGAAAATCACCAGCGCCATGCCGAGATGCACGGCAAGCCGGTATTGCGACACGGTGGCGTCTGCCGTCAGGCCGGACTTGACCATCCACCAGCCGATCACTCCCTGAGCGCCGCCAAGTAGCATCAGCAGAAACAGCCGCCCGCCAAGCCCGGCCGGCACCCGGCCACGAACGATCAGCCAGATAAAGGGAACAACAAAAACGATGCCAAGCAAGCGGCCCCACAGACGGTGCAGATATTCCCAGAAAAAAATCATCTTGAAGCCGGCAAGGTCCATCCCGTAATTGAATTCGCTATATTCCGGTGAATTCACATAAAGCTGGTAGACACGGTCCCATTCGGCGGCGGTCAGGGGCGGCAGGGCTCCCATCAACGGACGCCATTCGACCATTGACAGCCCGCTGCCGGTCAGGCGGGTGACGCCGCCAATCAGCACCATGATGCCGACAAGCCCGGCCATGATGACCAGCCACCAGAAGGCAAAATCATCTGTTCGCGCCTTGAGGGGCGCGCGGTTGGCAACTTCGGTTGCGGACATGTAAGACGGCATTGCTGGCCCCGAATGATGGTCGCTGTCACAGCGGTTCTGATGGTGCGTGAGCGATATAACAATTTCGATACCGGGCTGCAAACCTTCACAATTGCCGCATCACCGGCTGGTCGGGCATCAGGGTCTCACCGCATCGCCGAAGACAGAAAAAAATTCGGAAAAACCCTGATTTCAGGAAAAAAATTAAATTTCTGACCATGTTTTCATTCTGAATTCAGAAATTCATTCCACACTGTCCCTCTTTATCAGATGCCGCGACGAAACCGCCCCGGCAAAACCAACCTGGCAAAACCAACCTGGCAACAGGATCGGAGACAGAGCCATGCCAACATCAATGACTGCATGTCTGGATTGTGAGAATGACACGGTCTTCACGACGCTTGCCCATTTGCCGAACGGGGACCAATACAGCCTCGAGGCACCTGCCGGCTGGCGTCTGATGGAGGTGCTGCGGGATTACGGTCTTCCCATCAAGGCGGAATGCGGTGGTGCCTGTGCATGCGCAACCTGCCATATTCATATTGCGGGGGCTGGCCGGGCACCGCTTCATGCGCCGAGCGATGATGAACTGGACCGGCTTGCCGAAATTTTCGATGCCGATGACAGCTCGCGTCTGGCCTGCCAGATCCTGACCGGACCCCAGACCGATGGGCTGGCCGTGAGGCTGGCATCCGATTCGCTGCGGGACTGCCCGTCATGACAGCGCCCTCAACGGAACGCCGGCTTTTCCCCTGTTTCATCGCCGTTGACGATGTGCCACCGCTGGTCATCGGCAATGCCGGGTTGCTGGAGGCGAAAATCAGGCTGTTGTTGAAATTTGCCCCGGCTGTCGATCTCGTCACCGACCTGCGGCCAGCCGCGCGCCTGAGCAGCGACCGACGCGTGCGCGCTGTTACAGGGGTATCATGTCAGATGGCGCATGATCTGATCGCGGGGCGTCCGCTGGTCATTCTTGATACGCTTGATCCGGTGCTGAATGTCGCGCTGGCGGCCACGGCGCGGGACGCGGGCGTGCCGGTCAATGTGCCCGACAATCCGGCGCTGTGCAGTGCCTATCTTGGCGCGATTGTCGATCGCTCGCCGGTGCTGGTCGCCATTTCCACCGCCGGCGTGGCACCGGTCCTTGGCCAGCGGATACGGGCGCGGATCGAAACCATGCTGCCGGCGGGCTTTGGCAGGCTGGCCACCTATCTTGACCGGCACCGCGCCAGTCTGCGTGCATTGTCGCCGGCGCGTCAGCGCGCCATCCAGCATCACCTTGTTGATGGCCGGGCTGCCGATCATATCATCGCCGGTGATGACACCGCTGCCGATCGGCTGCTTGCCAGGCTGGTGACAACAGCTGACGAGAACAGCGCCGCGCCGGTGAAGATCGTCGATATTGGCGGGGGTGATCCCGGATTGCTCAGCCTGCATGGTGTCGAGACGATCCGCAATGCCGATATCATTGTCCATCAGGCCGACGTGGCACCGGCCATAACCGACCTGACACGGCGCGAAGCCGGCTTTGTCACCGTGCCGCCGGGTCTCGGCGGCGCGCAGGTGCGATCATTCGTTGACGACCTGTGCATGGGTCCGGACGGGGAACGCATCGTTCTGCTGCTGCCGACAGGGCCAACGCCGGCCATGACGGCGGTCGTCAGACACCTTTTGGACAGCGGTCATTGCGATGCTGTCATTCCCGCCGCCAGACCGGCCCCGGTAGTGGCGCGCGACCTTCCCCATGGCCCGGCAACCGACGCCATTGACGATACAGGGCCCGGACCTGGGCTTGGCATGTCGCTGCTGCGGCATCGGCAAGGCCAGCCGGCAGGGCGCGCGCGATGACCGGTGTGATGTTTACCGCCAACAGGCTGGATGACGGGGTCGTGATATGGCTGACAGGCTCGCTCTGCTGGAGCGAGACAGCATCCGGTGCCGCCGTCTTTTCGGATGCCGACATCGATCTGGCCCGCAGGCAGGTGGCGGCCGCCAGTGATCGCAATGAAATCGTTGCCGCCTATGAAGTGGCGGTTGACGGGCGCACCGACAGATCGATGCGCGAGCGTATTCGCGCGGCAGGTGGCCCAACCATCATCCCACCGCAGGATCGTGCGGTGCCATTGCCCCAAACCTCGACCCGATCCTCGACCCGACTTTCAAAAGGAGATGGATGATGTATCGCTATGACGAATTTGACAGGACGTTTGTTGAAACCCGGGCTGCGCAATTCCGGGACCAGGTCAGGCGCCGGCTTGATGGCGCGCTGAGCGAGGACGAGTTCAAACCACTGCGCCTGCAGAATGGCCTGTATCTTCAGCTTCATGCCTACATGCTTCGCATCGCCATTCCCTATGGCGTGCTGTCAAGCGATCAGCTTCGCGGACTTGCCGGCATCGCCCGTGATTTCGATCGCGGGTTTGGCCATTTCACCACCCGGCAGAATATCCAGTTCAACTGGATCAAGCTTGTCGACGCGCCCGACATACTGGACAGGCTGGCGACATTCGGTATGCATGCCATCCAGACATCGGGCAATTGTATCCGCAATGTCACCTGCGACCCGCTTGCCGGTGCGGCGCATGATGAAATCGAGGACCCGCGTGTCTGGGCAGAAATAATCCGCCAATGGTCGACCCTGCATCCCGAATTTGCCTTCCTTCCACGCAAATTCAAGATTGCCGTTTCAGCCGGGGCCGAGGATCGCGCCGCGACCGGATTTCATGATATCGGACTGCGGCTTGTCACAGGCGATGACGGCGAAGTCGGTTTTCGCATTCTTGTCGGTGGTGGTCAGGGACGCACGCCACGGGTGGCCCGCACGCTGGCGACCTTCATCCCAAAACGGCACATCCTGTCCTATCTCGAGGCGGTGATGCGGGCCTATAACGCGGCGGGCCGCCGCGACAACATCTACAAGGCCAGGATCAAGATCCTCGTCGACGACATGGGGATCGAGGCGTTTGCTGATGCGGTCAATGCCGAATGGAACCATGTCAGGGATACCGCCACCGATCTGCCACAGGCTGAATATAACCGGATTGCCGCCTATTTCGCGCCGCCGCATCTTGAAGACGCGCCTTCGGTGCCGTTTGCGCTTGCGACCGCGCAGCGGCATGATGCCCGCTTTGCCAGATGGATGCGGCAGAACGGCCTGCCGCATTATCATCCGGGCTATGCCAATGCAGTGGTGTCACTGAAATCTGCCGGTCGGCCCCCGGGTGACGCCTCGGCCACGGAGATGGAAGCCATCGCGGCGCTGGCCGACGAGCATGGCAGAGGCGAGATCAGGGTGACCTATCAGCAGAACATCATTATTCCGCATATAAGGCGTGACGCGCTGCCCGCATTCCACCGTGCCGCCAGCGCGGCCGGCCTTGGCGGCGGTGAACACGGGCTTGTCGGTGACATGATCGCCTGTCCCGGGCTTGACTACTGCAATCTTGCCAACGCCCGTTCGCTGCCACTTGCCGACCGGATTTTCCGCCGCTTCGGCGATCCTGAACGCCGTGCCGCCATTGGCAGGCTGCAGCTGAATATCTCCGGCTGCATCAATGCCTGCGGGCACCATCATGCCGCCGATATCGGCATTCTTGGTGTCGACAAGAAGGGGGTGGAACATTACCAGATTACCGTTGGCGGTCGTGCCGGCGAAGCGGCGGCGATTGGCCGGATCATCGGCGCTTCCTTTGCCGAGGATGAGGTACCGGCTGTCATAGAGACCATCATCGACACCTATCTTGCCAGCCGTGACCGGGACGAAACCTTTGCCGCCTATATCGCGCGAACCGGCCCCGATGCGGTGAAGGAAGCTGTCTATGGCGACGGGTCACCGGGGTCAACGGCGCGGTGAGGCGGGTGGCATGACATGGCTTGAGCTTGCCACCGGCAATCTGGTTCGTCGCGGCGTGGTCGGGCATGTCGTATCCGGTGCCGACCTGCAATCGGCTCTTGGCGGGGATGATTTTACGGATCCCGCCGGGGCCGCGCTGGCGATCCGGTTCGAAAAATTTTCCGACGGCCGCGGCTTTACCCTTGCCAGACATGCGCGCGAGGCGCTGGGGTTTGCCGGCCATCTTGTGGCGCAGGGGCATGTCATCCCGGATCAGGCTGATTATCTGCGACGCTGCGGCTTTACCCATGTCGAAATCGACCGTCAGGCGGCGCGGCAATGGCGGCGCTCGCTGGCGCTGGCGCCCCCTGCCATGCAGCGGATTCTAGGATCACAGCGCAGTCGCGCGACCGACCCCGACCGGTCTGCCGCACCGCCCGAACGCCCTGACCGGGATACAGACTGATGACAAACAGACTATCCTGTTATCCGTTTCATCATCGGTCTGTTTCGCGGCTTGCTATGACGCCGAATCCCCCCTATGTATTCGGCTGACAACGCCACGTTTCAAGTCTTTTGCCTGACGAGCTGCTGTGATGACCGATCCGCAAAAAACCGACATTATCATCATCGGTGCTGGCCCCTGTGGCCTGTTCGCCGTGTTTGAACTTGGTCTGCTCGACCTGCGCTGTCATCTTGTCGACATTCTGGACAAGCCTGGCGGGCAGTGTGCCGAGCTCTATCCGGAAAAGCCGATCTATGACATCCCGGCACTGCCTGTCTGCACCGGTCAGGAATTGACCGACCGGCTGCTGGAACAGATCGCGCCATTTGACCCGGTCTTCCATTATGGCCAGATGGCCGAGGCGCTGGAAAAGCTTGATGACGGAACCTGGCTGCTGACGACCAGCGACGGGGTGAAGTTGAACGCGCTGGTTGTGGTGATCGCCGCCGGTGGCGGATCCTTTGTGCCAAAGCGCCCCCCGCTTGCCGACCTTGACGCGTTTGAGGCACATGGCGGCGTGCAGTATGCGGTTCGCAAACGCGACACACTTGCTGGCAAGAAACTTGTCATCGCTGGTGGCGGTGATTCGGCGCTCGACTGGACGGTGAACCTTGTCGACATTGCCGAATCGGTGACCCTTGTCCACCGCCGTGATGATTTTCGCGCCGCGCCGGACACGGTGGCAAAGATGCGGGCGCTTGTCGATGAGGGCCGGGTGACATTGCAGATTGGCCAGCTGAAGGGGCTTGAAGGTGACAATGGCATCCTGAACAAGGTGCTGGTACAGGCGGCTGACGCCGATGAACCGATCGGGCTTGACGCGGATGTTCTGCTGCCATTCTACGGCCTGACCATGAAGCTTGGTCCGATTGCCGATTTCGGCCTGAATCTCGAGGAAAATCTGATCCCGGTCGATACCGAGCGATTTGAAACGTCGGAGCCGTCGATCTTTGCCATTGGTGATATCAACCATTATCCAGGCAAGCTGAAACTGATCCTTTCCGGCTTCCATGAGGCGGCCCTGATGGCGCATGCGGCGCATGGGATTGTGCATCCTGAAAAGAAAATCAGGTTCCAATACACCACCTCGTCATCGTCACTTCAGCAGAAGCTTGGTGTATCCTAATTTTTTTCGCTGGAATTTCTTGACAATACCCGGCAATGCGCCCATCTCCTCCGGGTGCTAGCTGGCACTCCACACCGATGAGTGCCAGAGTTTAATTGCAAATCCAACTGGAGGAGAGAGAGGCATGAAGTTCAGGCCCCTTCACGACCGTGTGGTTGTTCAGCGGACAGAGTCCGAGGAAAAGACCGCAGGTGGCATTATTATCCCAGACACCGCCAAGGAAAAGCCGATGGAAGGCAAGGTCATTGCCGTCGGTGGTGGCGCGCGCGACGAGCAGGGCAAGGTACAGCCGCTGGATGTCAAGGCAGGCGACTCGGTTCTGTTCGGCAAATGGTCCGGAACGGAAGTCAAGATCGACGGTCAGGATTACCTGATCATGAAGGAATCCGACATCATGGGAATTATCGAGTAATTCCCCCGAACACCGTCTGACCACATACAAGATAGAAGGATGAAGAGAAATGGCTGCTAAGGAAGTCAAATTCGGCTCTGACGCCAGGACACGGATGCTCGAGGGCGTCGATATTCTGGCCAACGCCGTGAAAGTCACGCTTGGCCCGAAAGGCCGCAATGTCGTGCTGGAAAAGTCGTTCGGTGCCCCGCGCATCACCAAGGACGGCGTAACCGTTGCCAAGGACATCGAGCTGAAGGACAAGTTTCAGAACATGGGCGCGCAGATGGTGCGCGAGGTTGCCTCAAAGGCCAATGATGTGGCTGGTGACGGCACCACGACAGCAACTGTGCTGGCCCAGTCGATTGCCCAGGAAGGCGCACGCGCTGTTGCCGCCGGCATGAACCCGATGGATCTGAAGCGCGGCATCGACATGGCTGTTGAAGCTGTTGTTGCCGAGCTTGAGAAGAAGTCGAAGAAGATCTCCACCTCTGACGAGGTTGCGCAGGTCGGCACCATCTCGGCGAATGGCGAGGAAGAAATCGGCAAGATGATTGCCGAGGCTATGGAGCGCGTCGGCAATGAAGGCGTGATCACGGTTGAAGAGGCCAAGAGCCTGGATACAGAGCTTGACGTTGTCGAGGGCATGCAGTTCGACCGTGGCTATCTGTCACCCTACTTCGTGACCGATGCTGAAAAGATGCGCGCCACACTCGAGGATCCGTACATTCTTCTCCATGAAAAGAAGCTGTCCAATCTTCAGGACATGCTGCCGATTCTGGAAAAGGTCGTACAGTCCGGCCGTCCGCTGCTGATCATCGCCGAGGATATCGAGGGCGAGGCGCTTGCCACGCTCGTCGTGAACCGCCTGCGTGGTGGTCTCAAGGTTGCCGCCGTCAAGGCACCTGGCTTTGGCGACCGCCGCAAGGCGATGCTCGAGGACATCGCGATCCTGACAAAGGGTACCGTTGTGTCCGAGGAAGTCGGCATTTCGCTGGACGCCGTGACACTCGACATGCTTGGTTCGGCCAAGCGCGTCGAAATCACCAAGGACGAGACCACCATTGTCGACGGCATTGGTGAGAAGGCCGAAATTGAGGCTCGCTGCTCGCAGATCCGCGCCCAGTCCGAGGAAACCACCTCCGACTATGACCGCGAGAAGCTGCAGGAGCGTCTTGCCAAGCTGGCCGGCGGCGTTGCCGTCATCCGCGTTGGCGGCGCCACCGAGGTTGAGGTGAAGGAACGCAAGGACCGTGTCGATGATGCGATGCATGCCACCCGCGCTGCCGTTGAAGAAGGCATCGTGCCTGGCGGCGGTGTTGCGCTGGTCAAGTCGATTTCCGTTCTGGAAAAGCTGAAGCCCGCCAACCGCGACCAGGAAGTCGGCGTCGAGATCGTTCGTCGCGCCCTGCAGGCCCCGGCCCGCAACATTGCTGAGAACGCCGGTGCCGAAGGTTCCGTCATCGTCGGCAAGCTTCTTGAGAGCAAGGATGCCAACGAAGGCTATGATGCCACGTCCGGCACTTTCACCGACATGGTAAAGGCCGGCGTCATCGACCCGACCAAGGTTGTGCGCTCGTCGCTGCAGAACGCGGCTTCTGTCGCCTCGCTGCTGATCACCACCGAAGCCATGGTGGCCGACCAGCCGGAGCCAAAGGACGCAGCGCCTGCCGCACCTGACATGGGTGGTATGGGCGGCATGGGTGGCATGGGCTTCTAAGCCTGCGTCAACCACGCACCGAAATCAGACCGGAGGGGGTTACCCCCTCCGGTTTTTTTTATCCGGAATTCATTGGTCCTGTAGAAAATCACCAGTGATCCGGATGGCGTCGGCCAGACCGACCCGTTCCACCGTTGTGCCGGCCGGAAATGCGCTTGTCAGGCGCGTGGGCAGACGACTGTCGAGCATCACGAACACGCCGCGGTCGCTGCCGCGCCGGATCAACCGTCCAAAGGCCTGACGAAGCTTCAGGCGGGTCACCCTGTCGACCCAGGCATCGCGCCCCTGCCAGTCGGCCCGTGCCTTGAACAGGATATCGGCCCGCGGCCAGGGCATGCGGTCAAAGATGATCAGCCGCAGCGCCTCGCCAGGCACATCGATCCCGTCACGGACAGCATCGGTGCCGAGAAGACAGGAATGCGGTTCCTCGCGGAAGATCTGCAGCAGCGTCTGCAGATTCATCCTGTCGACATGCTGGGCATAGAGCGGCAGCCCCTCGGCCTCGAGGCGGCGCGTCAGTTCCGGATGCACGGCGCGAAGCCGGCGAATGGCGGTGAACAGCCCCAGCCCGCCGCCACCTGCCGCTATCATCAGCGCCGCCATGGCCGCGGCAATCGCGGCCGGTCGTTCGCGTTCCAGATCATTGACCACCAGAATCCGGGTCTGTGCGGCATAGTCGAAGGGTGATTCGAACGCCGCGCGCATCGACGGATGCTCAAGATGCAGCGCGCCGGTCAGCGCCAATGCTGAATCCCAGGGGGCCGAATCCCGGGGGGGCGAATCCCGGGTGGCTGAATCAGCAGGCGAGGCCTGGCCGGAGTCCGGCTGTGTGCCCGTCATGCCCTTGACCGCCGGCAGGGGGTCGCGGAGCGTTGCCGAGGTGACAGCCACACCATGTGCCGGTTGCAGTACCATGCTGGCAAAGGGAATGGTCGGATCAAGCCAGTGCCGCGCCACCCCGACATCACGATCACTGCCGTCGATGCGGTCGATCTGCATCCAGTCGACAAACCCGTCCGAAGGCCCCGACAGCGCGCTGTCGAGAAGTGCCTGCCAGCCGGAAACAGGTCCGGCCGCCCGCAATTCCAGCCCGCGTATGGCACCTTCAAGCCGTGCCCGCTCGGCACTTTCCAGCTCGTCGGCACGGTTATCAAGGATGGCGCGCAGGCGCGCTGCCAGTTTGTGAAGCGGTGTTGCCAGCCCGGCCAGGGCGGCAGCCAGCGGCGCGATGGTCTCCAGCAACGGTGCCGGGGCCGGATGGAAATGCGCCTGCAGGTCATAGGGACTTTCGACATCCTCGACCCGGCCATAGAGGGTCTGGCGAAGCACCATGAAGAATTGTTCTGCCGGGCCGACGGGCGCCGCGTTGCTGATCCGTTTCTGCCATCCCTGACCGGGAAGCGCCCGGGCCGCTTCAAGCGCGCTGTCGAGATCGGCAAGCGCCTCCGGATCATCGGCGACAAGCTCGTCAAGCCGGCGCTTCAGCCCACGGGCCCGGCCCCGCCGTCCATCCTCGGCACCGCGAATCCAGTTTCGAAGTTCCGCCGCCTCCTGCGCGCTGAGATACAGTGAAAAGGCGCTGTCGGCAGCGTCGAACAGGTGGTGCCCCTCGTCAAAGACATAGCGCAGTGGCCGGCGGCGATCACCGCTGCGCTCGTCATTCGGGTCGGGTGGCGGCGCATAGGCGGCGTTGATCATCACCAGCGCGTGGTTGCTGATGACGATATCGGCGCGGCGCGAGCGACGGACCGATTTCTCGACAAAGCAGCGGTTGTAATGGCTGCAGGCGCTGTGGATACATTCGCCGCGCCGGTCGGCAAGCCCGATTGTCTGGGCGCGCCCGGCTAGGTCGGTCAGCCAGGCCGGAAAGGTCGCGCCTGTCAGGTCACCGTCATTTGTCGCCCCCGCCCAACGCGCCATCAGCCCCAGCGCGGTGCCGCGCCGGGGGGCGCCGGCAAGCTGGCCAAGCGCCTCTTCCAGATTGAGAATGCACAGGTAATTTTCCCGCCCTTTTCGGATCACCACCTTGCGTGCCCAGTCTTCGGGATCGGGATAGAGCCTTGTCAGTTCCGAGGCAATCTGATGCTGCAGCGTACGGGTATAGGTCGAAATCCAGACTGGGGCGGCGTTGGCTTCGGCCCACAGCGTCGCTGGTGCCAGATAGCCAAGGGTCTTGCCAGTGCCGGTGCCCGCCTCGGCAAGGACCATCGTTGGCGTCGGGCCGGCATCCGGTGTATCGAAACCTGCTGCCAGCGCGGCGGCATAATCCGATTGTGACTGCCGTGGCTCGGCCCCCGTTCCCAGCATGCTGGCAAGCCGGTTGCGTGCCGCATCGGCAATCACGGGCGCGGTTCCCGGCGGAGGATTGGCGGTAAAGTCGGTATATTCGGCAAGCCGGTGCCAGATCGCTGCCTGGCGGCCGTCTGGCGGTGCCGCCGGTGGCATGGACAGGCCAAGATGGGCCAGAATGATCGGTCCCCACGGCCAGCCTGAGGCCGCCATCATCGTGGCGATTGCACCGGCTTCGCGGCGCTGTGCGTCCGGGGCTGCGGCCATCTCGTCGAGAAGCGCGTAGGCGGCGCGTGGCAGCAGCGCCGCCATGTCCTCGGCCTTGTTTGGCCGGGGCAGTGCCAGTTGCGTTGCCAGACCGCGCGGTGTCGGCAGACAGAATCTGGCAGGCCGAACAAAGGCATAAAGCTCCATCACATCGAGACAGGTTTCGATCTCGTATGCGGCTCGTGCCTCGCTCCAGCGGCGATGGCACACAATCGGCACCTGACGTGCCAGCCGTGCCGCCGCCGTCTGCCTGTCGATGGTCGTGATCTCGCCAGCTTCCGAAATCCAGATCAGCCTGGTGCCGGCCGGATAGAAGACCGGCGCCGCATGAAGCTCGGGAATGGTGACCGTGGTCAATCCCAGCCCGTCTGAGAAGGGAGAATTCATGTCTCTGATATAGCGGTAAACACGATAGGCGACCAGCCGGCAAATCACCCCATGTCCGGTGCATGTCATCGATTATCGGCAGCGCGCAGACAGGGGTGTCGCCTGGGCCGCGCACCCTGTCTGCCGCGCATTCATACATGGCAAGCAGACTTGCCTGTCGGGGGGATTTGCGGCATAGATGGCGCCACTCGCCGGTGGTGTCCCGCCGTGTGAAACGACTGGAACGCAGGATAAATGACATGACCGACATCGCCGCCGAACTGAAGGCCGTCGCCAGCGACGCGAAAGCCTGGCCCTTTGCCGAGGCGCGCGAGCTGGTCAAACGGCTCGATGGCATGAACCATGATGGTGAGGTGCTGTTTGAAACCGGCTATGGTCCGTCCGGTCTGCCGCATATCGGCACCTTTGGCGAAGTTGTGCGCACCAGCATGGTGCGGCATGCCTTCGAGGTGCTGACCGGTGCGACAACGCGGCTTGTCTGTTTTTCCGATGATATGGACGGGCTTCGCAAGGTGCCCGACAATGTGCCGAATGGCGAACTTCTGAAACAGGATCTCGGGCTGCCCCTGACGTCGGTTCGCGACCCGTTTGGCACCCACCCGTCCTTTGGCGCGCACAACAATGCCCGCCTTCAGGCCTTTCTTGATTCCTTTGGCTTTGACTATGAATTCGTCAGCTCGACGGACTGCTACCGGTCCGGCCGGTTTGACGGCGGGTTGCGCGCGGTGCTGGCGAATTACGACGCCATCATGGACATCATGCTGCCGACCCTCGGCGAGGAGCGCCGCGCCACCTACAGCCCGTTCTTTCCCGTCTGCCCGGATCACGGCCACGTCCTGCAGGCCAAGGTTACAGCGACGCATCCCGATCGTGACGCCATCACCTATCTCCACCCTGAAACAGGTGCCGAGATCGAGACGGTGATCACCGGCGGCGCGTGCAAGCTGCAATGGAAGGCCGACTGGGCGATGCGCTGGTTCGTGCTTGGTGTCGATTACGAAATGGCTGGCAAGGATCTGATTGATTCGGTTCGCCAGTCGTCGCGGATCACCCGCGCGGTCGGGGGTACGCCGCCATGCGGGCTCTCCTACGAGCTGTTTCTTGATGCTGCCGGCGAGAAAATTTCAAAATCCAAGGGAAATGGTCTCAGCATCGAAGAGTGGCTCAGCTATGGCAGTCCGGAATCGCTGGCACTTTTCATGTATGCCCAGCCACGACGTGCCAAGCGGATGCATTTCGATGTCATCCCCAAGACCGTCGATGAATATTACCAGCATCGTGGCAAGGCTGCATCGCAGACAGCTGCCGAATTGCTGGAAAATCCGGCCTGGCATATTCATGTCGGCACACCGCCTTCGGACAGCCTGCCGGTCAGCTATACATTGTTGCTGAACCTGGCATCGGTCTGCCTTGCCGAAACGCCTGATGTGGTCTGGAACTATGTCAGCGACTACGCGCCGGGTGTCAGTCCCGAAACCCATCCCGAACTGGACCGGATGATTGGCTATGCCGTCACCTATTATCAGGACCGGGTGCGCCCGCATAAGACCTATCGGCTGCCAAGTGACGACGAGGCCGTGCATATTTCGGCGCTTGTCGAAGCGCTGTCGGCGATGGCTGATGATGCGGATGCCGAAACCATCCAGTCCGCTGTCTATGCCACCGGCAAGGCGGCCGGCTATGAAAATCTGCGCGCCTGGTTCCAATGTCTCTATGAGGTGCTTCTCGGCCAGTCCGAAGGACCGCGGATGGGATCCTTCTTTGCCCTCTATGGCCGTGAGCAGTCGATAGAGCTGATGAAGAATGCCCTTGCCGGGGATCTGGCAAAGTCACAGCCAGCCGCCGGAGATGCGGCTTGATCTGGCAATTTGCCGCCGGCATGGCGCGGCTGCTGCCGCCTGAGGCGGCGCACCGGGCCGCCGTGGCGACATTGCGCCGCCGCATTGGCCCAACCCCCGAGCTGCCATCGCTTCCGGTCACTGTTGCCGGCCTTGATTTTGCCAATCCGCTGGGACTTGCCGCCGGGTTCGACAAGGATGCGTCCTGTCCGGACGGGGCGCTGCAGCTTGGTTTCAGCCATGTCGAGCTTGGCACCATCACGCCGCGACCCCAGCCAGGCAATCCCCGGCCACGGGTCTTCAGGCTTGCCGCTGATCGTGCTGTCATCAATCGCTACGGCTTCAACAGCCGCGGTATGGAGGCGGCGGCGGCACAGCTGGCGGCCCGGCAGGCCGGCGGGTCCCGGCAGGCCGGTGTGATCGGGATCAATGTCGGGGCCAACAAGACAAGCACCACACCAACCGAGGATTACCGCATCGCCGTGGCGCGGCTTGCCAGCTATGCCGACTACATAACGCTGAATATATCCTCGCCGAACACGCCGGGGCTTCGCGACCTGCAGACAGCTGAAAATCTGCGCCTGTTGATTTCTGCCGGCCGCGCCGGGCTGGCCGATGCCGGGTGCCAGAGGCCGCTGTTTATCAAGCTGGCACCCGATCTGTCACCTGCCGATATAGAGGCGATCGTGGCGGTGGCGGTCGCGGAAAATGTGGCCGGTCTGATCGCCACCAACACCACCATCGCCAGGCCGGATGATCTGCGCTCTGCGCATGCTGCTGAAACAGGCGGCCTGTCGGGGGCGCCACTATTCGCGATGGCAACGCATGTGCTTGGTGAAATGGCAGGCCAACTGCCGGCAGACGGACCTGTCCTGATCGGGGCAGGCGGCGTTGCCAGCGGTTGGCAGGCCTATGCCAAGATTCTGGTCGGGGCCAGCCTTGTGCAGCTCTATACCGCGCTGGCGCTTGAAGGTCCGGATCTTCCGGCACGGGTGGTTCGCCAGCTGGCGGCGCTGATGTCCGCAGACGGGGTCTCAGACCTTGCGGCGGCGCGGGGCCAGATCAGGGATGCGGACAAGGCTATGCAACATGCGCTTCGTCTTGCGCAAAGCGTCTGAGCGCCAGCGGCAGTAGCGGCACCGGCGGGTCATTCAGCGCCGGTGCCCGAAGCAGACCTTCCGTCCGTAGCCGGTTCAGATCGGAATCGACGAAAGGCGGGCTGTTGATCTGACCGAGAAGCCGGAAATAGATCAGCACCACAAGCCGCGCGGATGATGCCATGCTTGACCGTTGCCGCGTTGCCTCGACACGGTTGCAGAATTCATCGAGAGACACCGCTTCACGGCGCAGCATGCTGTCAATGCTGTCCCATACATAGGCTTCCAGGACAATCGTCGTGCGGCGATTGCCGATGCGGACATTCCGCTTCAGACGGCGCCCGGTAGATGCCGGGTTTGGTTGCGGTACACGCCGCTTCGCGCTCGAGACAATTTCGGAGTCATGCATCATCAGCATCCATGTTCAGCTGTTGTCATTCCGGGGCGTCACGTCCGCCAGCGTTCCGGCAAGCAGGTTGCGGCGTGGCGGTCATGACCCTTTCGGCTCATTCACTATAATCCTAAAGGTTTAATATTCCGCTAAGGCTGGATGGATTTTCCCCGCCGCCGTCGATGGGCTGAATCACCGCCCCGATATGAGGGCGATTCGGCCTTGACCTGATCCGGGTCGTGGCCTATACCCACGCATCGTATTTCATGGCTGGCCTGTGGGCCGGCCCGCCGCGCCCGGCGCGGCATATTGTCGAAAGATGGGAGCCGAAAAATGGCCAAGCGCTGTCAGATCACAGGCAAGACCGTGATGTCGGGTAATAATGTCAGCCACGCAAACAACAGGACGCGTCGGCGTTTCCTTCCCAACCTTCAGCATGCCACGATGCAGAGCGAGGCACTGGGTCGCCGCGTCAGCCTGCGTCTGTCGACAAGTGCCATGCGCACCATCGAAAAGCATGGTGGACTTGACGCCTTCCTGCTGCAGGCCCGCAATGCCGAGCTTGCCGACGAAGCCCGCCAGCTGAAGCGCGAGATCATGGCTGCCCAGGCTGCCAGCTGACCCGTGCATACACAGTGATAAACAGCCCCGTCTTTCGGCGGGGCTTTTTTCATGCCTGAAATGATGAATGGGAAGGTCAGGCGACGCGGCGGTGGCGTCTGTTGGCGTCCTCGTCGAACAGATCCGTCAGCTGGCCGACAACGGCCCCGCCAAGCTGGTCAACATCGGTGATGGTCACGGCGCGGCGGTAATAGCGGGTGACATCGTGGCCGATGCCGATGGCCAGAAGTTCAACCGGTGACCGTGTCTCGATATGGCCGATGACCTCACGGAGATGCTTTTCGAGATAGCTGCCACTGTTTACCGACAGGGTGGAATCATCGACCGGTGCCCCGTCGGAAATGACCAGCATGATCCGCCGGTCCTCGGTACGCGCCAACAGGCGGTCATGTGCCCAAAGCAACGCTTCGCCGTCGATATTTTCCTTCAGGATGCCCTCGCGGAGCATCAGGCCAAGCGACTTGCGGGCACGCCGCCACGGGGCATCCGCACCCTTGTAGATGATATGCCGCAGATCATTCAGCCGCCCGGGCGCCGATGGTTTGCCGGCCTGCTGCCAGACCTCGCGAGACTGACCGCCCTTCCAGGCGCGCGTGGTAAAGCCGAGAATCTCGACCTTGACGCCGCAGCGTTCAAGCGTCCGTGCCAGGATATCGGCTGTCACGGCGGCAATGGTGATTGGCCGACCACGCATTGATCCCGAATTGTCGAGAAGCAGCGTCACCACCGTATCGCGGAACTTTGTATCCTGTTCCATCTTGTAGGACAGGGGGCTGAGCGGCTGGGTCACGACACGGTGAAGCTTGCCTGCATCAAGAATACCTTCTTCAAGATCAAAGTCCCAGGATCGGTTCTGATGCGCCATCAGCTTGCGCTGCAGCCTGTTGGCAAGCTTGCCGACAACCGAGGCGACATTTTCCATATGCCGGTCGAGCATCATGCGAAGCCGCTCAAGCTCCTCCGGCTCACACAGATCGGCGGCGGCAACAATCTCGTCAAAGCGGGTGTCGAAGATGCGGTAGGCATCCTGGCTCGGGCCACGGTCCTGATTCTGTCCATGCATGTCCGAATGGGGTGAATCACCATCCGACATACCGTCTTCGGCTCCATCAGCATCGACCATGTCGCCATCTTCGCTGGCGCCGCCGTCACCGGCATCCTCCATGCTCTGGCCGTCTTCACCGTCGGACTGGTCCTCGCCTACCGACGACTGTTCGCCGCCATCCTCATTCTGCTGGTCGCCACTATCCTCGGACTCATCGCCATCATCCTCGGAGTTATCCTGATCCGAAGCCGAATCACCCAGATCGGTTTCAAGCGCCCCGATCAGACGCCGCGACACTTCGGCGAACCGGGCCTGATCCTCGAGCGAATCATCCAGCTCCGAGAACAGATCGCCGGCCCGGCTCTCCACCCAAGGCCGCCACAGATCCATCACCATCGACAGATTCTGCGGTGGCGGTGCCCCGGTCAGTTTTTCCCGAAGCATCAGGCGCACGACTTCGGCGATGCCGGCCTCGTCAGCCTGCCCCGGCGCCTCGATCTGGCGGCCCTCATAACGCTGGTTCAGTGCCGCTTCGAGATTGTCACCAACCCCTTTCAGATCGCGCGCACCGATCGCCTCGACACGGGCCCGTTCGGCGGATTCGAAAATGGCCCGCGCCCCGTCAAGGCTAGGACACAGCTTGCGATGTGTGGTGTCGTCATGATGGGCAAGCCACAGCGCCGCACCATCGGCAGCGCCGCGAAGGCTGGCGCGTTGCTGGGCTGTGGCACGCGGTGGCAGCGCCGGAAGGCGTACCTCTGCCTTGCCGACATGCGTATCGGTGCCGGCATAGCTGACCTGATGGTCGACACCGCCGGCCACCGCGCGCATCGCGGCGGCGGTTGATTTCAGGAACTGCTGATTTGCGTCATCATGCGCCATGAGGCGTTAGCCGGCGGCGGCCTGACGGACCGGCGCCTCTGGCAGGTCAATGCCAAAACAGCGCTGGTAGTATTCGGCCACGGTCGGGCGTTCCACCTCGTCACACTTGTTCAGGAAGCTCATCCGGAAGGCCAGTGTCATATCGTTGAAGATCAGGGTGTTTTCGGCCCAGGTGATGACTGTCCGGGGCGACATCACCGTCGACAAATCGCCAGACATGAATCCGCTCCGGGTCAGGTCGGCCATGCGCACCATCTTGGCAAGCGTCTCGCGACCTTCGGTATTGTCATAGGCTGTCAGCTTCGCGGCGACGATACCCACCTCGTCCTCATGTGGCAGATAGTTCAGCGTCGTGACAATCGACCAGCGGTCCATCTGGCCCTGGTTGATCTGCTGCGTGCCATGATACAGGCCGGTGGTATCGCCAAGACCAACCGTGTTTGCCGTGGCAAACAGGCGGAAGCTCGGGTTGGGATGGATCACCCGATTGGTGTCGAGCAGCGTCAGTTTGCCGTCAACCTCCAGAACACGCTGGATCACGAACATCACATCGGCACGGCCGGCATCATATTCATCAAAGACGATCGCCACCGGATTCTGCAGCGCCCACGGCAGAATGCCCTCGCGGAATTCTGTAACCTGCTTGCCATCACGAAGCACGATTGCATCCTTGCCAATCAGGTCGATCCGGCTGATATGGCTGTCCAGATTGACCCGAATGCAGGGCCAGTTCAGCCGCGCCGCGACCTGTTCGATATGCGTCGATTTGCCGGTGCCGTGATATCCCTGGATCATCACCCGCCGGTTGTGTGCAAAGCCGGCAAGGATGGCCAGTGTCGTATCATGGTCGAACTGGTATGCCTCGTCGCGTGTCGGCACATATTCCGAACCTTCGGAAAAGGCGGGCACCTTCATGTCGACATCCAGCCCGAACACGCTGCGAACATCGATTTCGGTGTCCGGCGCAGCAAGTGGATGGGCGGTCATCTTGGTCATGGTCTGGTCATTGGGCATAACAGTGTGGTCTCCGAAAACACGTCGCCAGCGTGGCGTCTAGGTCAGGAAATGGTTTGTGTGGCGGCGCTTTGCAATGATTTGCGGATCAAATCATAGGCCAGGTTGATCTCTTTTAGACGTTCCTCGGCCCCGGCGTCACCCCCATTAATGTCGGGATGATGTTCTTTTGCCAGCTGCTTGTATTGCGATTTGACCTGACTCAGATCGTTGACAGGTTCCATTTTCAGCGTTTTCCACGCGCGCCGCTCTTCCGGGCTGAGATGCCGTCCACCGGGTGCCGCGCCGCTGCGGTTTTCAAAATCAAACAATCCCATCGGATCATCGAACATCTCTTCGGCGGGTTTGCCGGTGGCGAATTTCCAGCTTGGCCGCTCCCATGTGGTGGCGCGCCGGATCTCGGCTTCGAGCGCTGCCCCCTGCAGCCCTTCATAGTAATTCCATGACTTGTTGTAGGCACGGATATGTTCCAGGCAGAACCAGATATAGTCGCGCAACGCATCGCGTGACTTTGGCGCTGGATAATGCGCCTCGGCCTTGCATCCCTCAGCCGCACAGAGCCGGGTCGAGCCGGTGGTCTGCGGGTCTGTCTCGGCATTGCCGGGGATCTTGACCTCTGGTCTGGAGGGGCGTCTCATAACCTGTTCCATCATAACGCCATGCCGCTGGCTGGCAACCTCAACCCCCGCAGCAGGAGATAGCACATGACCATGGCGGACACCATAGCTGGCAAGCTCAAACAGGCACTTTCGCCGCGTGAGATCGAGGTTCTTGATGTCAGCCATAAACATGCCGGCCATGCGGGCTGGCGCGACGGCGGCGAAACACATTTTGAGGTCAGGGTCCGCGCCGATATATTTGCCGGCAAGACCCGTGTTGAATGCCATCGGATGGTGAATGCCGTTCTGGCCGATGAACTGGCCAGCAGCGTGCATGCGCTTCAGCTCGATCTGTCTGCCTGAAGCGGATCAATCAGGCGGGGATTGCGTGCGGTTATGCGCGGATTTCAATCCTCGACAGCATAGGCAACACAGCTGTTTGCCAGCGCGCTGTCGCGCTTGTCACCACGGGCCCGCGCCGTTTCCAGACCACTGCTGCCAACCGGTACGCGCGCCTTGCGGGCATCTTCTCCATAGCGGGTCTGATAGGCGATGGTCCCGACGGTTCCCATCAATTCACTGATATGGGTGCAGCCATGTCTGCCACCAATGGCCGCGGTGACGCGACGACGCCACCCCGGCCCGATGGTCAGCCCGACCAGATTCTGGAACACGTCATTTGCCGTTGGACAGATTTCATAGGGGCCGGAAATGGTAATCGCCTCGGCGGCGGTCACCGTCATCGACATGTCGACTGTCACCCGTACCTTCATGTGATGCACGAACTGGTCCGGAGTGACTTCGCCGCGGAAATCCGAAGGGAAACTGTAGGTCTTGTTGTCGGTGATCTCGGCCTCGATGTCATATTGCCCGTCCTCGCGAACAAAGCCGTTGCATCTGATATTACGGTTATGCACCTCCTCGCGCGGGGCGGGCGGGCTGAGGGTGACCGTGTGGTCGTCGCCATAGGGTGTGGCGGGTCTATCCATGTCCGGTACTCCAGAGTCGCAGGCTTGTGAGCTGGTTGCCGTCGCGTTTCAGGATCCTGAAACGAATGTTGTGGAAGCGGAATTCCTGACCTGGCCTCGGAATTGTCCGGCTTTCATAAAGCACCAGACCGGCTATCGTCGAGGCATCCTCGTCCGGAAGCTGCCAGGCAAGCGCCCTGTTCAGGTCACGGATGGTGACCGCGCCATCGACAATCCACGACCCGTCAGGCTGGGCTGTCAGGCCGGCCAGATCGATATCATGCTCGTCATCAATGTCACCGACGATCTCCTCGAGAATGTCCTCGAGCGTCACGATTCCCTGTAAATCGCCATATTCGTCGACAACAACGGCAAAATGTTCACGCCGGGTACGGAACGCCTGCAACTGGTCGAACAGCAGCGTCGTTTCAGGCACGAAATAGGGTTCGCTGACAATATTCTGAAGAAGACCAAGCCCATCGCCCTGCGGCGCGCCTTCACCATGACGCCCAACGGCGCGCAGCAGATCCTTGACGTGAAGCACGCCGATGATGTTGTCCGGATTGCCAGAATATACCGGATGCCGGGTGTGCGGGGATGCCAGAACCTCGCTAAGCAGCGAATCAAGGTCGCTGTCGGCATCAATCATCTTCACCCCGGCCCGGTGGGTCATGATCTGCTCGACGCTGATTTCGTTTAGGTCGAGAACCGATGACAGCATGGCCTGTGTCTCGCGGCTGTCGCCATCACCCTCGGCGCCATGAAGTTCGATCATGCCGCGAAGCTCTTCCTCGCGGTCGGATTCGTCGGCCTGACGCTTTCTGATCAATCTGTTGGCAAGGATGCCGAGCGCGATCGAAAGTGGGCTGAGAATGACAACGACAAGCCGCACCGCCGGTGCGATCAGCAGGGCGTATTTGTCTGAATTGTTCAGCGCGTATGTCTTTGGCATGACTTCGGCAAACACCACCAGCACCACGGTCATGGTGATTGTGGCCCAGACCACACCGGCATCATCAAGTATCGAGATGAAAACAGATGTTGCCAGTGCCGAAGCGATGACATTCACCGCATTGTTGCCGATCAGGATCGAGCCGATGAGCCCTTCGCGGTCATCGCGCAGCTTTTCGACAAGCATGGCGCGGCGGTTGCCCTTTCCGGAAAGCTGGCGCATGCGGGCATCCGATGCGGCGGTCAGCGCCGTTTCGGCGCTCGAGAAAAAGGCCGAGGCAAGGATCAGCAGCAAAATGATGGCGATCAGTCCCAGAAGGTCACCCGTCATCGGCTTGCATCCAGTACGCGTATAAGCATGTCTTCCGGAACCTCATCACAGACAAAGCTGTCGCCGATGGCGCGTGGCAGCACGAACCGCATACGGCCATTCCGCACCTTCTTGTCACGTCGCATGATATCGATCAGGGACGGCGTTGTCGCGGTGCAGGCCGCAATGTCACCAAGCCTGACCGACAGGCCGCTGGCGGCGATATGGGCGGCGGCACGGCCACCATCCTGACCGTTGCACAGCCCCATTTCCCCGGCCAGCCGATAGGCCAGCACCATCCCGACAGCGACCGCCTCGCCATGAAGAAGTCGTCCGTCATAGCCGCACACCGACTCAAAGGCATGGGCGAATGTATGGCCCAGATTCAACAGCGCCCGACGCCCGGATTCACGTTCGTCGGCCTCGACAATGCGCGCCTTTGCCGTACAGGAGGTGATGATGGCATGGCGCAGCGCCGCCTCGTCCCGGCGCAGAACATCATGGCCGTGCGTCTCCAGCCATTCAAAGAATGCGGCGTCGCCCAAAAGCCCGTATTTGATCACTTCGGCATAGCCGGCGCGCAACTCGCGCTCCGGCAGTGTCTCCAGTGTCGTGATGTCGATGATCACGGCGCGGGGTTGGTGGAAGGCACCGATCAAATTCTTGCCGGCGGCGGCGTTGACCCCGGTCTTGCCGCCAACCGAACTGTCCACCTGTGCCAGCAAGGTTGTCGGCACCTGAATGAAATCAACCCCACGAAGAAGACTTGCCGCGGCAAAACCGACCAGATCGCCGATGACCCCGCCACCAAGCGCGATAAGAACCACGTCGCGATCCACACCAAGCGCCAGAATATCCTCCAGAAGACCGCCCAGAACCGGCATGCTCTTGCTTGCCTCGCCCGAGGCGACCGTCAGACTGTCGATACGGCGGCAGATCGTGCCGCACGCCGCCTCGAGTGGTGCCAGATGATGCGGTGCCACAGCGGCGTCGGCGATGATCACGACATGACGATCCGCGAGCTGCGCGCTGGCAATCTCATGCAGTTTCGCAATCAGGTCGCGGCCAACAGTGATGTCATAGGCGCGGTTGTCGAGTCCGACAGTCAGGGTGGATATGTCTGTTACCATGACAACGACCTATTTAACCGAAAGATGGCTGTCAAGGGCGCGCAGCACCGCTGTTACGGCTGCCGCTGCCGACAACTGGTCGGTGGTGACAGTTATATGCGCCTTTCCATAGTCGGCTTCGCGTTCTGCGGCCAGATCGCGCAGCGTCGCCAGAGGGTCTTGCGTATGCAGCAATGGCCGACTGCTGAATGATCCGATTCTGGAAAAGAGTGTTTCGGGCTGGGCCTGCAGCCAGACGACGATCGTTCTTTCGCACAGCAATTCTGCTGTTTCAGCTGTGCAGATCGACCCGCCACCTGTTGACAGAACCACCGGCCCGATATCCGCAGCGGCGCTGATGGCCTCGCGCTCCAGGCTGCGAAACTTGTCCTCGCCGGCCAGTTCGAAGATTTCCGCGATGGTGATGCCGGCATTTGCTTCGATGTCGCTGTCGCTGTCAATGAACGGAAGGTCAAGCCGCTGCGCCAGGCGTCGCCCGACAAGCGACTTGCCGCTGCCCATCATGCCAACAAGCGCGATAGGCCTGTCGATGGCCTTGGCAACAGCTTTGGTTAGGGTGGTGATATCTGACATTGTGGACCGTGTGGTTGGCATGGCGGGGTGCATTGTGCCTGACATGGTGTGTGCCCGCAATTCTGCAAGAGCGGCACATCTGCCAGAACCGCAAATATGCTGGCGTCATCCGGCTGCCCACCACCGGGCCGGGCCACAATGCCGTATTGCAGACATATTCTTGCCATACACACCCATTTACCTGACCATATGACCGAATTGTCGGTCTGAAGATGTATCGTCCTCATGCAGATCATGTGGGCGCGATAGCGGAGCGGACATGAATCGTATTGGTATAGTGTTGATTATTATTGCCGGATTTGCCGGTGCTGGACTTTTTGCGTTGTCAGCGTGGGAAATCCCGGCCCCGACAGTTGCGGTGAACAAGGTCGTTCCGAATGAAACGCTTGCTAACTGAGACGCCGGTCATGGCGCGTGCCATCCTGGCCGGCTTTACATTGGCCGGTTTCACATTGACCGCAGCCACATTGATCGGTGGGGTGTTTGTCAGCAGCGATGCCATCGCGCAACAGGCTGCGACCACCCAGATGCCGAATCAGGAAACGGGCCAGATCGATTTGTTGGCCACGGTGCAGGACAATAGCACCGACCAGAGCGCACCCACCATTTCGTCCATCGATGAAGCGGTGAAGGCCATTTCGGGTGAAGCTGGAAATGGTAACGCAACCGGGGCTGATGCCGGTACCGGCGTGGTTGACAGCGCGACGCCTGTGATAATGACTGTATCTCCATCTGCCGACACCGATACGGCCACTGAATCAGCCACGCCGTCTGCGACATCAACGCCGCCAGCCCTGTCCTTGTCGCCATCTGCCAGTCTCCAGCGGGCTGACGCGCCAAAATTCGGCGTCACCGATATCGGGGTCGATCCGGCGTCCGGCGAGGCTGAAAGCCTGACCGCGACAATCTGGCGGGGCACGTCGGTTGAGCGCGCCGTCATGCTGCTTGATACCGGTATTGTGACGGGATCGTCACCAACCCTGTCGTCGCTTGCCGGCGATGTGGTGGCCCGCCGCGCGGTGCGCCCGGATGGGGCAAGTGAGGCTGACCAGACATTGATGTCGAGACGACTTGACTGGCTTGCCGCTGCCGGCCGGTCGGACGATCTGGCGGTGATGGTCGACCAGCTTCCCAATGAGGCCCCCTGGCTTGAATGGAAGCAGTGGCTTGTCGAAACACAACTGATGTCCCGCCGCGATGATGATGCCTGCCGCAATGTCATGTATCAGGTTGGCCGCACATTCGAGCCGTTCTGGCACAAGGCAAAGGTCATCTGTACAGCGGTCCATAAGGGCGATATCGCCGGCGCACAGTTCGCTGCTGATATCCTGCTTGCGATGGGGGTGGACGACCCCGTGTTCACCGGTCTTGTCGGCAAGCTGCTGAACGGCACCGATCCCGGTCCCATCGACCCGGCATTGATTGACCAGCTTCACATCGTGCTGATGGAGGCGGCGCATCATGATATCGATGTCGCCGGCCTTGAAATGCTTCCCGACAGTTCGATCCAGACGGCGGTCGGGCTTCGCTATCTGGGTCCGGACGCACGTCTCGTGGCCACCTGGCGGGCACTTCGCTATGGGTTCATAGATCATGGCCGCGCCGCCAAGCTGTGGCGCAGTGTTGCCATTGAGACGGATTCGCCCCAGCTGGCGCTGGCCCGTCACCAGAGTCAGCCATCGGCCCTGACCCGGGCGCTTGTCTGGCGTGCGCTTGATGCCGAAAAATCAGCCAACCGCCTTCCCGTCATCGCGGCGGCGTTTGATGCCGATATTGCGGCCGGCGCCGGCTGGATGATGGCCCCGCTCTATGCCGAGCTTGGCCGCGAAGCACTGGCATTCGACGGTGCCGAGGCTGTGCTTGAGGGTGATGGCGCGCTTCGAACCAAGCTTTCGATGCTGATTGGCGTAGGCGATACCGCTGAAATGCCGACCATGCTTGCCGGTGGCGAGGCCCGTGCGGCGCGCGACCTGCTGAACATGCCGCAGACAGGTCTGGCTGACATGCCGGCGCTGGCAAAGCTTGGCAAGTTCAGCCTGTTGCCGCTTGCGATGTCCGGACAGGAGCTGGCAACCGGTGGTTCCGGCGAGGCAATGTCCTGGCTTGTTGCGGCATCTCCCGACGTGATCAGGACCGAGACGTTCCTGTCGGTATCGCCAGTCATTCTGCGGGCACTTGATCAGGCGGCGGCTGCCGGCCGGGTGGCGGAAACCATTCTGCTGGCACATCGTGCCGTTGGCGACAACGGCCTTGCGGCGATGAATCCCGCGGATGTGGCAAGGATCGCCGCCGCATTGACCACAGTTGGTCAGGCCGGCCCGGCACGTCAGTTTCAGCGTGAGGTGGTGGCGGCGCATCTGCTGGCTTCCGCCCATGCACAGGTGATGAACTCCCTGCCTGTCGCTGCGGTGACGGTGTCGCAACAGGCACCCGCCGGAATGGCAGCCGCTGATATGACGACCGGGTCGATGCCGGGGTCTGTCACTGCAACTTCAGGGACGGTTGAGGCGCAGAACATCACCACCGACAGCAGCAACGCTCAGGAAGGGGTGCTGGCACCGGCATCAACCACCGCCACCACCTCCACACAATAGGCCGATGGTGAAGACTGCCGCCAATCCCGCCAAGACTGATCGCCTCGTCACCGAATTCCTGCAGGCGATGGCTGCCGATCGCGGTCTGGCCAGAAACAGCCTTGATGCCTATCGGCGCGACCTTGCCGCAAGTCATGATCTTCTTGCCAGACGCGGCAGGCGCTTCGAGACCTGTTCGGCTGATGACCTGCGTGATCTTCTGGGGCAATGGCATGCGACCGGACTGGCGGCGCGATCGGTGGCGCGGCGGCTCAGCGCAATGCGTCAACTGATGGGATGGCTGGTGGAAGAAGGAATGCGCACGGATAATCCCTGCCGCTGGATCGATAGCCCGAAACAGCCGTCGTCTCTGCCAAAAAGCCTGTCGGAAGCTGAAATGGCGACGCTGATCCTTGCCGCGCGCGAGGTGCCGAATCAGCTCCAGGCACGGCGCATGACGGCTATGCTTGAACTTCTCTACGCCACCGGTCTGCGGGTGTCGGAACTGGTGTCGCTGCCGGTTGATCAATTCCGGCGCGATCTTGCAACCATTGTCGTCACCGGCAAGGGTGGACGTGAACGGCTGGTGGCTCTCGGTGCGCCGGCGCGCGCCGCGGTGGCATCCTGGCTTGAGGCGCGGGACGCCATGGCGGCCCATGTTACCTCATCCTATCTGTTTCCCGATGGCGACACGCATATGTCGCGCCAGCATTTCGCGGCATCCCTGAAAGAGCTTGCGGTTTCGGCCGGGCTTGATCCGCGCCGGGTCAGCCCGCATGTCGTGCGGCACAGCTTTGCCACACATATGCTGAACCGCGGCGCTGATCTTCGCGGTCTGCAAACGCTTCTCGGCCATGCCGATATTTCGACAACGCAGATCTATACCGCAACACGTCCGGAACGGCTTGCCGGACTGGTTGCCGCGGCGCACCCGCTTGCGAACACGAATCAACAGGATTAAACTGCCAAGCCTTTAACCGGCTCCGCGAATTCGGGGTCACTGCAACCATATGCGACAGGACGTCATGCGCCATTTTCTGGATTTCGAAAAGCCGATAGCCGCCCTTGAAGGCAAGGTCGAGGAACTCCGCCATATGAGTTCGGACGGCAGCATCAACATCGCCGATGAGATCGGCAAGCTGCAGACCCGTATCGAGCGCGAACTGAAACAGACCTATGAGAAGCTTGATCCCTGGGAAAAGGTACAGGTGGCGCGACATCCGGACCGGCCGCGCGTCAGTGCCATTATCAACCAGCTTTGCGAAGATTTCACGCCGCTTGCCGGCGATCGCAACTATGCCGAGGATTATGCCGTTATCGGTGGTATGGCGCGGTTCCGGGGTCAGGCTGTGATGGTCATGGGAACTGAAAAGGGAAGCAGCACCGAAGAGCGGATCAAGCGCAATTTCGGCATGGCGCGGCCCGAAGGCTATCGCAAGGCGACGCGTCTGATGGAACTTGCCGGGCGATTTGGGCTGCCGGTGCTGAGCTTTGTCGATACGGCGGGGGCCTATCCGGGGCGCGGTGCCGAGGAACGCGGCCAGGCCGAAGCCATCGCCACTGCCATCCGGTCCTGTTTGCGGCTGCCGACCCCGATGGTGGCTAGCATCATCGGCGAAGGCGGGTCCGGCGGTGCCATCGCGCTGGCAACCGGCAACCGCGTCGTCATGTTCGAACATGCCATCTATTCGGTGATTTCGCCGGAAGGATGTGCATCGATCCTGTGGCGGAGCGGCGATCACGCCAAGGAGGCTGCCGAGGCGTTGCGGATCACCTCTGCGCATATGAAGGAACTCGGCGTCGTTGATGCCATAGTTCCGGAACCCCTTGGTGGTGCGCATCGCGATCAGACAGCGGCGATTGCCAGCCTTGGCGATGCCTGTTTTGCCCAGCTGCGCGACCTTCAGCAGATGGATCGTGAGGCATTGATCGCTGACCGGGCAGCCAAATATCTGGCCATGGGCGACAGCTGACCTGTCGCGCCGCAACGGGCGTCATCCACCAGCCTGGAACATCACCGGTCTCAGGTGAAGTCAGAATCCGTATGCAATGACGGTATGGCGCGGCGTGCGCGGTCTACGGCACCGATATCAAGATCGGCATGGATGATGGCGTCATTGCCGTCAGCAGCGGCATTTTCATCATCGCTCGCGGCTTCGGCAAGGATCTCGCCCCAAGGCGAGATGATCAGCGCATGGCCATAGGTGCGCCGTCCATCGGCATGGGTGCCGCATTGCGCCGGCGCGATGATAAAGCTTCCCGTTTCAATGGCGCGGGACCGCAACAGCACATGCCAATGTGCCTTGCCGCTCGGAAAGGTGAAGGCGGCCGGGACCGTGATCACGCTGGCACCAGCCCTGGCAAGGGCGCGATAGAGATGCGGAAAACGGACGTCATAGCAGATCGTCAGACCAAGCCCGACACCGCCGCTTTCGCTCAGTTTCATTCTGTCACCAGCGGCGAAATGGTCCGATTCGCGATAGCGCCTGCCGTCTCCGACATCGGCATCAAACATGTGGATTTTGTCATAGGTGGCGCGGATTGTGCCGTCGCCGCCGATCAGGACCGACCTGTTCACGATCCGCGAATCCTGACGGCGACGGACGAAAACAGATCCGACAAGAAGATCGACCGCATGCCTACCGGCGGCGTCCGCCAGCTTTGCCAGCGACGGGCTGTTATCCTCCCATTCGGCCTCGGTCTGCAGCGCCTCGCGCGAGGCGGCAAGAAAGGTGGCGGCCTCGGGAAGGCAGATCAGACCGGCCCCGGCCCTGGCCGCCCTGTCGATCATCGGGACCAGTCGGGCCAGCGTTTCATCTGCTGTACCGGCAGCGCAATATTGCAGCGCCGCAACACGAAGCTGATCGACCGCGGTGCCGGTCATGTCGCCAGCAGATTGTCGAGCTTGCCAGCCTGTTCGAGTTCATACAACTCCTGACATCCTCCGACATGCGTGTCATCGATGAAAATCTGCGGTACCGACGTGCGGCCGCCGGCGCGCTCGCGCATTTCGGCGCGCAGCTTTGAATTTATCGAGACGTCAATCTGCCTGTAGACGACTTCCTTGCTGTCCAGCAGCCGAAGCGCCCGCGCGCAGTAGCCACACATCATCCCGGTATAGATCTCGACTCTCGGCATTTCGGTATCCGTCACGATCGTTGAACTGGTCATGGCATTGCTATCCATGATGAGGTGAATATCTGTTCACCCGCCGGGAAAATCAAGCGCCGGACAGCCCCGTCACACGGGCCAGCACAAGCGCCGATACAGGTCCGCTGCCGGCGTTGGTCAGGCGACGGGCGGCCTCGTTCAGTGTGGCGCCTGTTGTCATCACATCGTCAACCAACATGACCGGTCTGCCGCGCAGGCGTGAAACCAAATCCGGCGGTACGGCAAAAGCGCCGGCAATATTGCGCTGTCTCTGGTTCCGGCTGAGTCCGCCCTGGGTTCGTGTTGCCCGCTGCCGGACCAGTATGTCGGGGGCAAAATGACCGGTGCCGGTATGACGGCACAGACAGCGCGCCCATTCTGCGGCCTGATTGTATCGGCGCCGGAAATAGCGCCGCCGGTGCAGCGGCACTGGAATGATCAGGCTGGTATCGGTGGCAAGTTCCATGAACAGCCGTGCGCCAAGCCGTGCCAGAAGGGGGGTCAGCTGCAATCTGTCACCATGCTTGTAATGAAGTATCAGGTCGCGGGCGCTGTCGGCATAATGGAAACAGGCCCGGATGGCGGCCAGGGGTGGCGGGTCGGTCCAGCAGCCGGCGCAGAAAGGGTCGGCAAGGGTATGTCCAAGCGGCAATCCGCAGCGTGCGCATATCGGTGCGGAAATCGGGGTCAGCCCGTCCCAGCAGGATGCGCACAAACCGGTCGTGTCGGCAAACTGTCGACACAGCACGCATTGATGCGGCAGCAGCAATGTTGCCAGCTGCCTTGTGGCGGCGGTCAATGCCGCTGGCATATCTGTGGGCCTGCCCATGATCCGCGCAGCCTAGTCGGGGTCTGGTAAAGATATCCTTAAGAAGGGTTCATTTTCACTTGCCCTGCAGGGCCGCCATCGGTGATTGTGCGCGCATCATGAATGAGGCACCGACCATCCCGCGCTTGTTTGACAGCGCCGCCCAGCGCCGGAACCGCAGTCGCGCCGCGCCACATTTTGCCGATTTTGATTTTCTCAAACGCGAGGCGGCGCTCAGGATGGCCGACCGGCTGGCGCTGATGCGGCGTGACTTCCCGCTTTGTCTCGATTTCGGCTGTCATGATGGAATGCTGACCCGCACCTTTGCGCAGACCGGCAAGGTTGGCCGGGTGGTTCAGGCGGACCCGTCCCCTGTCTTTGCCGGCAGGGCTGCGGATGTCGGCCCACCGGTGGCTGTCGAATATGACAGCCTGCCATTCGCCGCCGGCAGTTTCGATGCCGTCTTTTCCTGTCTGCTCTTGCATTGGATCGATGATCTGCCGGGCGTCATGGCGCAGATCCGGCGGCTGTTGAAACCGGATGGACTGTGTCTTGTCAGCCTTCTTGGCGGCACGACATTGACCGAATTGCGGGGCGTGCTTCTGGAAGCCGAGCAGGAACTTGCCGGCGGTGCCAACCCGCGGACAGCGCCGATGGCCGACATTCGTGATGTTGGCGGTCTGCTTGGCCGTGCCGGGCTGGCGTTGCCGGTTGCCGATTCTGACAGGCTGACCATCACCTATCCGGATATGTTCAGATTGATGGCCGATCTGCGGGGCATGGGTGAACAGAACGCGCTTCTCGCCCGCAGCCGTACACCCGACAGGCGGCGGCTGTTTATGCGGGCGGCGGAAATCTATCATGACCGGTTTGCCACGCCGGACGGTCGCATATCTGCCAGTTTCGAGATCATCACCCTGACAGGATGGGCACCGCATGAAAGCCAGCAGACGCCGCTTCGCCCCGGCAGCGCGGCGCACCGGCTTGCCGATACGCTTGGCGCGTCCGAACAGGATCCCGAGGAACAGGACCCCGAAGCCTGACAATCTACATCAACAGGTCCTGAAGCACCGGGATCAGCGGCAGGTCGGCAGGCGGCATGTCATAATCGCGAAGACGTGCCGGCCTGACCCAGGCCAACTCGTTGCCTTCAAGCTGGCGCGGCGTCCCCTTCCATTTGCGGCAGACATAGACCAGCATCAGCAGGTGGAAATCCTCATAGGCATGGCTGGCAAAGCTGAGCGGTGCCAGGCAGGATTCAGCGGTGTCGATGCCAAGCTCCTCGCCAAGTTCGCGGATCAGCGCGGCCTCGGGGGTCTCGCCGGGCTCGATCTTGCCGCCGGGAAACTCCCACAGCCCCGCCATTGATTTACCGGCAGGCCGGCGTGCCAGCAGAACCCGTCCGTCGGCATCGATCAACGCCACGGCGCTGACCAGAACGACAGGATGCGCGCTTCCGGCGCCCTGCATTGTCTCAACTGCGGTAGTCGGCATTGATCGCGATATAGCCATGGGTGAGATCGCAGGTCCAGATCCGTGCCGCGCCTGTACCCTGTCCAACAGACACATCGATATCGATCATGTCGCCTTTCATATGCGCGGCGACAGGTGTCTCGTCATAATCCTCGACCCTGGCTCCGTCAGCGGCAATCTGGATGCCGCCAATCGCCACGCCAATGCGTGACTGGTCCAGTCCCGCACCGACCTTGCCGACTGCCATGACAATCCGCCCCCAATTGGCATCCTCGCCGGCAATCGCGGTTTTCACCAGCGGCGAGTTGGCGATGCTCATGCCTATCTGATGCGCCATCTGGTTGTCGGTCGCGCCGGTAATGGTGACGGTGATGAATTTCGTTGCGCCTTCGCCGTCACGGACGATCTGCTGTGCCAGATCCTGCATCACCGTATCGAGTGCGCGGCGAAACTCGTCAAGACGCGGATCATCAGCGGCGCCAACAGGCTGGTTGGCGGCGTCGCCGGTGGCAATCAGGATAACAGTGTCATTGGTCGATGTGTCGCTGTCGACCGTGATGGCATTGAAGCTTTTCCGGGTGGCGCTGGTCAGAAGGTCTGACAGCACCTCTTGCGGCAGGGTTGCGTCGGTGGCGACAAAGCCAAGCATCGTTGCCATGTTCGGGGCAATCATGCCGGATCCCTTGGCAATGCCGGCGATGGTGACGGGCACCCCGTCTATTGTGGCGCTGGCGCAGGCCCCCTTGGCAAACGTGTCTGTCGTCATGATGGCGTGTGCTGCGCCCTGCCAGTCTGCAGTGCCGCTGCACAGCGTTGTGAATTGCGCTGCCAGCACCGCCACATCAAGCGGTTCGCCAATGACCCCTGTTGACGCCATCAGGACCTGCCGCGCATCGCAGCCAAGCTGTGCTGCCAGACCGCGACAGCTGTCCTCGACAGCTGTCATGCCCGCCGATCCGGTAAAGGCGTTGGCGTTGCCGGCATTGACCAGGACGGCACGCAGACTGCCGGCCTGTGTGGCCAGAATTTTGCGGCTCCAGATCACCGGTGCCGCTGCGGCGTCCGATCGGGTAAAGACGCCGGCCATTGTCGCGCCGTCGCCAACCTGCATCAGCAGCATGTCATCGCGACCGGTATATTTCAGTCCCGATGCGGCGGTTGCCAGCGTCAGTCCGGCGACCGCCGGGATGTCCGGAAAGCTGGCCGGGGCAAGTGGTGAAACGGTCATTGCTGGGAAGGGGCCGCCGATTGCGCCTCGGCCAGCACATCGTCATAGGGGCGTACCTCGACGGTGGCGCTGGCACGAAGCGTTTCAACAACCCGCGCAAAACTCTGCCGCGACAGGTTGGAGGTGATCTGTTCACGCATCTGGTCGAGTGTCGGGGCCGGCGCGATGCTCTTGTCGCTGACCTGAATGACATGCCAGCCAAACTGTGTCTGTACGGGGGCGGCGGAATAGCTGCCGACCGGCATTCCGAAGGCGGCGTTTTCAAAGGCCGGGACCATTTGCCCCCGTCCAAAACTGCCAAGCTCACCCCCGTTCGGGCCACTTGGGCCGGTGGATTTCTCGCGCGCCAGCGTGGCAAAATCGGCACCGTCATTCAGCTGGGTGATGATATCCTTGGCCTGATCCTCGGTTTCGACAAGGATATGGGCCGCCTTGACCGTTTCGCGCGACGCGGTGTCTGCAACAAAAATGTCATAGGCATTCTGGATCGTATCCTCGGTGATCAGCGCCGACACCTGCTCGGTGAAATAGGCTTCTGCCAGAACCCGATTGGCGGCAAGCGCCATCGCGTTGGCCACAACATCCTGCTGGTCAAGGCCGCTGTCGCGGCCTGCCGCCGCGGCAAGCCGTGCGTTCGCGACCTCGTCGACAAGCTGGGAATACAGGTTGGCAAGACCGCCCTCGCGATATTCCGGCGGCAGCGTCTGGGCGACGGCCATGATCTCGTCAAGCCAGATCGTCTCGCCATTGAGTGTGCCAACGGCGATGCGGTCCGGGGTCTGCGCCATGACCGGCGCACATAACAAGCTGGCCGATACAAGGCTGGTGGCCGCAAGGGTGGTGAGGAATTTCATCATCTGTCCTTTCGGATGAACGGAATATGGTCCGGGCGGGTCGCGACGCGGCCCCGGCTGCCGGTGGCTTCTGATTGCTGCGCGATTGTTGCTGAAGCGCGGGCTGAATTCAAGCCTCGCGATGCGCGGCAAAAGGCCTGTGGCATAGGGATTTCCGAAGCATTCGAATCTGTCCATACAGGGCGGGGTTTGATTGACAATGGCAAGTGGTCGCACTATGTCCAAACTAGCTGGAAATGCCTGTTGACCCGCAATATTGCAGGGGCGCTGTCGGTCCGGCCTGCGTCGGGTGCGCCGCGCCTGACAGTCGATGTGATTCGGGGAAACATATGTTTGGGTCTTTGGCGAAAAATCTCTTCGGGTCGGGCAGTGATCGCACGACCAAGAAATTCTCCTCACAGGTGGCGGCAATCAATGCCCTCGAGGAGGAGATTGCCACGCTGAGCGATGACGACCTTGCCGCATCCGTGACCATCCTGCGAGGCCGGCTTGAGGCTGGCAGCAGCCTGGACGATCTTCTGCCTGAGGCATTCGCCCGGGTCCGCGAGGCTGCAAAACGTGCCCTTGGGCAACGCCATTACGATGTCCAGCTGATGGGGGGCATTGCGCTTCACAATGGCCAGATCTCGGAAATGAAAACCGGCGAGGGCAAGACCCTTGTCGCAACATTGGCGGTGTTCCTGAACGCGCTTCCCGACAAGGGTGTGCATGTGGTGACGGTGAACGACTATCTGGCGTCGCGCGATGCGGCCTGGATGGGGCGTGTTTACCAGCGTCTCGGGATGACGGTTGGCTGCATTACCGGCAACATGCAGGATGATGATCGCCGGGCTGCCTATCGCTGTGACGTTACCTATGGCACCAACAATGAATTCGGCTTCGATTATCTTCGCGACAATCTGAAGTTCCGAATCGAGGATATGGTGCAGCGTGACCACCATTTCGCCATCGTCGACGAGGTTGACTCGATCCTGATCGACGAGGCCCGCACCCCGCTGATTATCTCTGGCCCTGCCGAGATCACGTCGGAACATTATGGCGTTGCCGACAAAATCATCCCGCATCTGGTCCCCGATGATTACGACCTCGACGAGAAGGGGCGCACGGTTTCGCTGACTGAGACCGGCATTGAACATGCCGAAGACCTGCTGCGAAGCGCCGATGCGATGGGAGACGGCACGTTGTACGACATCGAGAATGTCGGGCTGCTGCATCATGTGAACCAGGCGCTGAAGGCGCACAAACTGTTTCAGCGCGACACCCATTACATGATCAAGAACGGCCAGATCGTGATCATCGACGAATTCACCGGTCGTGCGATGGAAGGCCGCCGGTTCTCCGAAGGGCTGCATCAGGCCATTGAAGCGCGCGAGGGCGTGGAAATTCAGGCCGAGAACCAGACAGTCGCCTCTGTCACCTTCCAGAATTATTTCCGGCTCTATGAAAAGCTGTCCGGCATGACCGGCACGGCGATGACAGAAGCTGGCGAATTTTCGGAAATCTATCGGCTCGAGGTCACCAGCATTCCGACCAATGTCGAGGTGCAGCGGATTGATCATGATGACGAGGTCTACCGGACCAGCCAGGAGCGTGACAATGCTGTCATCGACCTGATCGCCGATTGCCGCGAACGTGGCCAGCCGGTGCTTGTTGGCACGGTCAGCATCGACAAGTCCGAGGCGCTTTCAGAGGTTCTGAAAGGCCGCAAGATCGAGCATCAGGTGCTGAATGCACGCTTCCATGCCGAAGAGGCGAAAATCATCGCCGAGGCTGGCGTGCCCGGCGCCGTGACCATCGCCACCAATATGGCTGGACGCGGCACCGACATCCAGCTTGGTGGCAATCTCGACATGCGCCTCGAGGCAGAGGCCGATGGCGGCGAATTGCCTGCGTCCAGGCATGACGCCATTGTCGCCGAAGTCACGGCGCTAAAGGAGCAGGCTCTTGCCGCCGGTGGGCTGTATGTGGTCGGTACCGAACGTCATGAATCGCGCCGGATCGACAATCAGCTTCGGGGCCGGACCGGTCGTCAGGGTGACCCCGGCGCGTCGAAATTCTTCCTGTCGTTGCAGGATGATCTGATGCGGATCTTCGGGTCTGAAAAGCTTGACGGCATGTTGCAGAAGCTTGGCCTTGAGGAAGGTGAAGCCATTGTCCATCCATGGATCAACAAGGCCGTTGAAAAAGCCCAGTCAAAGGTCGAGGCGCGCAATTTCGAAATTCGCAAGCAGTTGCTGAAATTCGATGATGTGATGAATGACCAGCGCACGGTCATCTTTGAACAGCGCAAGGAAATCATGCGCGCGAGCGAGGTTCAGGAGACAGTTGCCGAAATGCGCCACGAGGCGGTGGCCCAAATCGTTGAAAAGGCGGTTCCGGCAGGAACCTTCAGCGACCAGTGGAATGCCGAGCAGTTGCGCGCCGACGCCACCAGGGTTCTGGCGCTTGACGTGCCGGCCGAGGAATGGTTTGCCGAAGATGGTGTCGCCGAGACCGAGATTGAGGAACGGCTGAGCGCCATGTCGGACCGCTATATGGCCGAAAAGGCGGTGCGGATCGGGTCTGAGACCATGCGGATGGCCGAGAAATCGCTGTTGCTTCAGGTCCTCGACCAGCAATGGAAGGAACATCTGCTTGGTCTTGACCAGCTTCGTCAGGGCATTTCGCTTCGCGCCTATGGGCAAAAGGATCCGCTGAATGAATATAAGCGCGAAGCCTTCACCATGTTTGAAGCGCTTCTGGCCGGTCTGCGCGAGACGGTCACGATGGTTCTCAGTCATGTGGAAATCCGGCAGCCCGAACCACAGGCCGAAGCGGCAGCGGACACGCCGGCACCGCGTGCCATGCCACAGCGCAAGGTGTCGCGTAACGAGCCCTGTCCCTGTGGGTCCGGCAAAAAATACAAACATTGTCATGGCCGGCTCAGCTGACCCGGGGGCGTGATAGCGGTGCTATGATCAAATATCAGTTGATATGCGAGGATGACCATCAGTTCGAGGGCTGGTTCGGTGACTCGGCCGCCTTTGAATCCCAGCAGGAATCCGGCCTTTTGACCTGTCCGGCCTGTGGATCGGGTGCGGTGCGGCGGGCGTTGATGGCACCCAACCTCGCCAGTCCGAAAACCCGCAAATCGCCAGCGCCTGACCGGATCGCCGACGGACGGTCCGAACAGATGGCGGATGGCGCTGCTGGACATGGTCCGGTTGGGCCCGGCGCGGCAGCGATCCCCCAAGAGGCGGCCCGGCGTCTCCACGCCATGATGACCGAAATGCGGTCATTGCAGAAGAAGATCAAGGACGAGTGCCGCGATGTCGGCGACCAGTTCGCCGAAGAAGCGCGCAAGATCCATTACGGCGAGGTTGAGCCGGAAGGAATCTATGGTCACGCCACGGCTGAAGAACGTGAGGCCCTCGACCAGGAGGGGATAGACGTTTTGGATATGCCCTGGCTTCCGAAAGACAACTGACCGTTCAGGCGTGCGTGCCGCTGGCTGCGTAATTTACAGCCAGATTGCCAATCCGTATGAAACCGTTGCCGCCGACCCGGCGCGCCGGCAATGGCGCAAAGCCGGTCATGTCATCAAGCTGGATTCCGGCAGCGGCGAATTCGGCGCGAAGTTCGGCTGGTCGCACGAAACGCGACGGGTCATGCGTTCCCGCCGGCACTGTCCGCAACACATATTCTAGCGCCACCTTGGCCAGCGCGAACGAGGCCAGCGTCCGGTTGATGGTGGTGATCACAACCGTGCCGCCGGGGGCCAGCATTGCGGCAATCGAGGCGGCGAACAGATGCCTGTCGGTGACATGCTCGATGACTTCGGAGGCATAGATAAGATCAAAGGTGGGGCCACTTTCGGCAAGCGCCTCGGCCGTGGTGCAGCGGTAATCGATTGCAAGACCCGCTGTCATGGCATGTGCCTTTGCCGCCTCGATGGCTTCGGGGGTGGCATCGATGCCTGTCACCTGCCCGCCAAGCCGCGCCATCGGCTCGGCCAGAATGCCACCACCACAGCCAATATCAAGGATCCGCACCCCGTCGAGACGGCCATCAGCTGTTGTGCCGATGCGCCTCGCACTGTCCAGAATATAGTCGATTCGCACTGGCGCGAAGGCGTGTAGCGGGGCCATTGGCCCCCGCTCGTCCCACCAATGTGCGGACATGGCCGCAAAATTGTCGATTTCTTTTTGGTCCGCTGTTGTGTTCACGGGCTTGCCCCATCCGGCGGTAATCGCTATGAAAGCTGCGGTTTTTAACAGGTTGTGGCAACCATAAGACAAAAATGGCTCTGATTGTTCAAAAATTTGGCGGCACTTCGGTTGGCGATCTCGACCGGATCCGGAATGTTGCGTCGCGCGTCAAGGCTGAGGTTGAGTCAGGGCATCAGGTCGCTGTTGTTGTCTCGGCCATGGCCGGTACAACAAACCAGCTTGTATCCTGGGCGCGAGATATCGGCCCGATGCATGATGCCCGTGAATATGACACCATCGTCGCGACAGGCGAGCAGGTGACGGTCGGGCTGCTGGCCATCGCCCTGCAGAATCTTGGTATCGACGCGCGCTCATGGCTTGGCTGGCAGATGCCCGTCCATACCGACGAGGTGCATGGCGCCGCGCGGATCCAGAGCATTGACACGACGGTGATGCGAGAACGGCTTGCCGCCGGGCAGGTCGCCGTTGTTGCCGGGTTTCAGGGGTTGGCCCCGGATGGCCGGATCTCGACGCTTGGTCGTGGCGGGTCCGACACCTCGGCGGTGGCGCTGGCGGCAGCGCTGAATGCCGACCGCTGCGACATCTACACCGATGTCGACGGCGTCTATACGACCGACCCCCGAATTGCGCCGCGGGCGCAGAAGCTGGACCAGATCACCTTTGAAGAGATGCTGGAAATGGCATCGCTCGGCGCAAAGGTGCTTCAGACACGGTCCGTCGCCATGGCCATGCGCCATAATGTCAATCTGCAGGTGCGTTCAAGCTTTTCAGACGCACCGGGTACGCTCGTCGTCAATGAGGATGCAATCGTGGAACAGGAAAAAATCAGCGGCATCGCCTACAGTCCGGACGAAGCCAAGGTCACCATTCAGGGGCTTCCCGACCAGCCGGGTGTTGCGGCGGCGATCTTCGGCACGCTGGCGGACAGCCATATCAATGTCGACATGATCGTGCAGACAGCCGCAAGCGAGGGACAGAAGACCGATATCACCTTTTCGCTTGGCCGCGCCGATCTTGGCAAGGCTCTAGAGATTATCGAGGCAAGCCGCAAGGATCTGGGCTTTGACGGCATCGATGCGCAGGATGATGTTACCAAGATTTCGGTTGTCGGGATGGCGATGCGTTCGCAACCCGGCGTTGCACGCACAATGTTCGAGACCCTTGCCGAGCGTGGTATCAATATCGAGGTCATTTCCACGTCGGAAATCAAGATTTCGGTGCTGATCAGTGCCGAATATACAGAGTTGGCGGTGCGAAGCCTTCACACCGCTTTCGGGCTGGATGCCGAGGATTGACCGACCGGGAAGACCCGCCGGTTTGACCTGTCGGTACAATCTGTTGATATTGTCGAGACGGTTGCATTTCTGGTGATTTGGGATATCGTTGTAGACAACTGGAAGAGACACCGCGTGAGCTATTATGAATTATGAGGCGCGCGATGACGGCGTAACCGAAGACAGCTTCGATAGGATCGGAGCTGATCTTAATGCTGCGCGCCTGTCCAGAAATATTCAGATCAGTGATCTCTCGCAGCATCTGCGGATATCCAAGCAGCAGCTGAAATCAATCGAGGCTGGCGAGTTCGACGCGCTTCCCGGATCGACCTATGCGGCCGGATATCTGCGCAGCTTCGCGCAGGAAGTGGGGCTTGACCCGGTGGCCCTGACGCAACGCTACCGCGCCCTGCTTGCCGATGACAATAAAAGCCAGACCTACAGTTTTCCTATCGATACCCAGCGCCCGCAGCGTTCCGGCGCGATGCTGGCCTCGATCGTCGTTATTTTTGCGGTGGCGGGATATGGTGCCTGGTATGCGATTGGCAAGCCTGATGTGCTGACCGCCCTGACAGGCGCGCCGCAGCCCGAAATGGCCGCGCGACCAGCGATTGAATCGACGGCAACCGAACCCGATGATCTGGCCAATCGCGACGTCGAACCAACCAACCTTGCCGAATCCACCGCACCGTCACCGCAGGATGCCCGGATGCCGGCCGGGCCTGTGGATGAAGTGGCGTCACCGGCTGCAGTGGTGTCGTCCGAACAAATGGCCTCCACTGTCGCATCCCCCGACACCGAATTGGCGGCGGTCACTGACCCTGCGAAGATACCGGCGTCGGAAACCGAACTTGCCCTGGCGCCAGCCGCCGAGACCGACAGCGTGATGACGGTTGCGACCAGCACAGGCGAAGAGACAGGTGCGGCCAATACACGGCCCGCCATTGCCGCTACCCAGATTGCGGCAGAGGGCACCGCCGGGCGCGACACTGCTGACGATGCCATGACAACCACGCTGGCCACCGGGATGACAGATGACCGCCTTGCAACCAGTACGGTGGACAGCGCAGGTTCCAGCCAGATAGGCACCGGTGTGGCCTTCGCCCGCCAGCGTGTGCCGGACATGGAAATTACGCTCCGGGCCACCGGCACCAGCTGGGTCGAGATCATCCGCAACAATGGTGAGGAAGTGATGGCCAAGCTGATGCGGAATGGCGAGACCTACATGATCGACAGCCGTGACCGGCTTTATCTCAGCACCGGCAATGCGGGTGGGCTGGAGATCGTATTCAGTGACGGCACGGCACGGTCGATTGGCGAGTCGGGTGAAATCCTGCGCGACCTGCTTCTTGACGTCGACAAGCTTCGCAACCAATTCTAGCGGAATGTAGCGCAGACAGCCCGGTGTTGCCGCCGGGTGGATTCGTGCAACATTCCGTTCAGCCAGACCCAGAGGAGTGCGCCGGACGTGGCCAACGCCTACCGAGCCTACAGAACCATTGAACGTCGTCCCTGCCGCCAGATCATGGTCGGCACAGTGCCTGTTGGCGGCGATGCTCCGATCTCGGTGCAGACGATGACCAACACACCGACAACGGATGTTGCCGGCACATTGGCCCAGATCAACGCCGCCGCCGAGGCGGGTGCCGATATTGTCCGGGTATCCTGTCCTGACCAGGACAGCACCGCCGCATTGCGCGAGATCTGCGCGGCAAGCCCGGTGCCGATTGTCGCCGACATTCATTTTCACTATCGCCGGGCCATCGAGGCCGCCGCCGCCGGTGCCGCCTGTCTGCGGATCAATCCCGGCAATATCGGTCGGGCCGATCGTGTCCGCGAGGTGATCAGCGCGGCGCGTGACCACGGATGTTCAATGCGGATCGGTGTCAATGCCGGGTCGCTGGAAAAGCACCTTCTGGAAAAATACGCTGAACCCTGTCCCGAGGCGCTTGTTGAATCGGCGCTCGAGCATGCGCGCATTCTTCAGGACAACGACTTTCATGAATTCAAGATTTCGGTGAAGGCATCCGATGTCTTTCTTGCTGTCGCCGCCTATCAACAGCTTGCGGACGTGATCGATTGCCCACTTCATATAGGCATCACCGAGGCTGGTGGTCTGCGGTCCGGCACGGTCAAGTCGGCGATCGGACTTGGCGGGCTTCTATGGGCCGGCATCGGCGACACGGTCAGGGTGTCGCTGTCGGCGGACCCCGCCGAAGAGGTGCGGGTTGCCTATGAGATGCTGAAATCGCTGGGGTTGCGCCGCCGCGGGGTGACGGTCATTTCATGCCCCTCATGCGCGCGCCAGCAATTTGACGTGATCAGCACTGTGCAGACGATCGAGGAACGGCTGGAACATATCGACATCCCGATGACGGTGTCGATCATCGGATGTGTCGTGAATGGCCCGGGCGAGGCGCGTGAGACCGATATCGGTCTGACCGGTGGCGGACGCGGCACGCATCAGATCTATGTGTCGGGCATGGCCGATCACAGGTTGACGAATGGGGATATCGTCGAGCATGTTGTCGGGCTTGTCGAGGCGCGCGCCGCCGCCATCAGATCCGGCGAAATAGACGCCTAGCCTTTTCGCAGGCACCCTTCATTCCGTTGCATGATCATGCCAAGGACACGCTGAAAATGTCTCGTTTGCAACCAGCCAGAGGCACCTCGGACCTGCTTCCAGATGCGATGGCAGCACACCGCCGGGTGATCGACACCGCCCGTGACGCATCGGCATTGTATGGCTTTCAGGAAATGGCCACACCGATCTTTGAATTTGCCGAGGTGTTTTCGCGCCCGCTTGGTGACAGCAGTGACGTCGTTACCAAGGAAACCTACAATTTCACCGACCGTGGTGGCGAAACGCTGACCCTGCGCCCGGAAAACACTGCCGGTGTGGTGCGGGCGATGATCTCGAACGGCCTGACACAGAGCCTGCCACTGAAATTCTTCTATGCTGGTCCGATGTTTCGGTATGAACGGCCGCAGAAGGGGCGGATGCGGCAGTTTCACCAGATAGGGATAGAATATCTGGGCCCGCGCGACGGGCTTGCCGATGCGGAGATCATCGGCTGTGGGGCACGGGTTCTGGACAGCCTCGGTGTGCTTGACCGGTGCATATTGCATCTCAATTCACTTGGCGACACCGAAAGCCGGCAGGCCTATCGTACTGCGCTTCTCGGTTTTCTCGATTCGCATGCCGGTGATCTGTCCGAAGACAGTCAGACCCGCCTGAAAACAAACCCGCTTCGGATTCTTGATTCCAAGGACAAGGGGGATCGCGCCATTCTGGCCGACGCGCCGCGTCTCGATGAATTTCTGAATGATCTGTCAAAGTCGCATTTTGCAACGGTGACGGCGTCTCTGGACAAGGCCGGTATCGCCTGGCGGTTTGATCCCCTGCTTGTCCGCGGGCTTGATTATTACTGCCATACGGCCTTTGAATTCATTACCGACGATCTTGGCGCGCAGGGAACGGTCCTTGGCGGCGGCCGCTATGATGGGTTGTCGGAAATGCTTGGCGGTCCACCTGTTGCCGGTGTTGGATGGGCAGCCGGGGTTGAACGTCTTGCGATGCTGGCCGGTGCAGACGCGCCGCGCGTGCCGGCTGTGGCAGTGATGCCGATGGATGATGATGCCGGGGTGGCGGCCTATGCCGTTGCCGAATTGCTGCGCAATGCCGGCATTGCGGTCGACGTGCCGACAGGCGGCGCCATTGGCAAGCGGCTGAAAAAGGCTGATCGGGCAGGCGTCAGAATGGCGGTGATTCTTGGCAGTGACGAAGTTGCGGGCGGAACCTCGCAGCTTCGCGATCTGGTGGCTGGAACCCAGGCCGAGATCGCACAGCAGGATTTGCCGCACCATATTGCCGGCATGCTGGCAACATTGGTGGATGGGGACAGCGCATGAGCCTGGACAAGAGCATGGACCGGGTGATGGAGCGCCGGACCGAGGTCGAGGCAAGGCTTTCGGAATCGGCTGGCCTGTCACCTGATGAACTTGCCAGCCTGTCCCGCGAACTGTCTGAACTGCGTCCGGTCTGCGCGCAGATTGAACTTGTCCGCCAGCTTGAATCCGACCATGCCACGGCAACCCAGATGATCGATGAAGCCGATGGCGACGCCGAGATCATGGAAATGGCGCGGGCCGAAATCACCGAGGTCGAATCCCGTCTACCCGACGAGATGAAGGCGCTTCAGCTTTTGCTGCTGCCGCGTGACCGGGATGATTCGCGCAACGCCATTCTTGAGGTGCGCGCCGGCACCGGCGGTGACGAGGCGGCGCTGTTTGCTGCCGACCTGTTCGGCATGTATCAGCGGTTTGCGGCGCGGCATGGCTGGCGGTTCGAGGTGATGGAAGTGTCCGAGACAGGCATTGGCGGCTACAAGGAAGCCACTGCCAACATCGCCGGAAGCGACGTCTTTGCGCGGTTGAAATTTGAATCCGGCGTGCATCGGGTACAGCGTGTCCCGGAAACCGAGGCGGGGGGGCGTATCCATACCTCGGCAGCCACGGTTGCCGTGCTTCCCGAAGCCGAAGATGTCGATATCGACGTTCAGGAAAGCGACCTGCGGATTGATGTGTTTCGGGCTTCCGGCCCTGGCGGGCAGTCGGTCAACACCACTGACTCGGCGGTGCGGATCACCCACATCCCAACTGGGATCGTCGTCAGCCAGCAGGATGAAAAATCGCAGCACAAGAACCGTGCCAAGGCGATGAAGATCCTGCGCGCCAGACTGTATGATGCCGAACGGGCGCGGTTGCAGGCCGAACGGGCCGCGTCACGCAAGGGGCAGGTGGGCTCCGGTGACAGATCGGAACGTATCCGGACCTATAATTTCCCGCAGGGGCGCGTGACCGATCACCGGATCAACCTGACGCTTTACAAGCTGGACAAGGTGATTGCCGGCGAGGCGCTTGACGAAGTGGTTGACGCGCTTGTCGCCGAGGACCAGGCACAGCGTCTTGCCGAGGGTGGTGCCGAGGGTGGTGAATGAATCTGCCGCCGGCAGACTCCCATGCGCCAGAGGCGCGCGCAATCCTGATGCCGGCACAAGCCCGACTGCGGGAGGCTGGCATTGACAGCCCTGCACTCGATGCACGGCTCATTCTCGGCATCGTCCTTGGCCGTGATGACGCGGTATTGCCACATGAAACCCTGATCGACTGGACGGCCGGGAAACGCCTCAGGTTTGATGCCCTGATCGCACGTCGTATGGCTGGCGAGCCGGTCAGCAGGATCCGGGGGTGGCGGGAATTCTGGTCGCTTAGATTCGACCTGTCACCGGACACACTGGACCCGCGACCGGATTCCGAAACCATCGTCGCGGCGGCACTTGCCTGGGTGGGGGACCGCCGGAACGAAAAATTCCGAATTCTTGATCTTGGCAGTGGGTCGGGCGCGCTGCTTCTGGCCTGCCTGTCGGAACTGCCGCAGGCGCACGGCGTCGGCATCGACATCAGCGCCGGTGCCGTCAGCGTGGCTTCTGCCAATGCTGATCGGCTCGGCCTCGGTGATCGGGCCAGCTTTGTCGAGGGTGATTTCGCCAGTTCGGATGCCGGTGGGGACGGGTTTGATCTGATTCTGTGCAACCCGCCCTATATTCCGCTGGCGGACATTGGCGGTCTGGCCAGCGAGGTGGTGGATTTTGACCCGCACCGGGCGCTGGATGGGGGTGATGACGGGCTGCATAGCTGGCGACGGCTGATGCCGCGCATGGCACGGGGGCTGGCAGCGGGAGGACAGGCATTCGTCGAAATTGGTGCCGGCCAGCAACAGCAGGTTACCGCGCTGGCCTGTGCCGCCGGATTGCGGCCTGCAGGCGACGCTGCCGACATCGCCGGTATTGTCAGATGTCTTGCTTTTGGCGCGCCCGGCCATTGACAGACCGCCAGCGGTTATTTTGCGATAGCGCATATTTTAGCTTGATATGGCGGCGTTCTGGTGGCTATTGTGCCTTCGTTGATGGCGGCGCCGGGTGCGCCGCGAACGAACCTCCGAATATGGCGGTGACGTCTGGTAAGCCGGTCAGGACCTCAGCTGGGGTGTAAGCCGCTTGCCGCAACAGTTGCAATAACCGGTATATAGGTCGATGAGACAACCTCAGAATGCAAAGCGCGGTCGCGGACGTGGCCGCCGGGGCAACGGCAGCGCCCAACCACATGTGCCGAACAGAAACACCTCATATGAATCCAACGGTCCGGATGTAAAGCTTCGGGGCAATGCCCAGCAGCTGAACGAGAAATATCTGGCGCTGGCGCATGACGCCGCCGCCGCCGGTGAACGGATCACAGCCGAGGCCTACACACAGTTTGCGGATCATTACTATCGCCTGCATCAGGCGGCGGTAGATGCTGCCGAGGAACGCAAGGTTCAGCATGCTGAACGCCAGTCGCGTTCCGGCGGCCCACAACCGGTGATCGACGAACAGCCATCAGACGAGGCATCGCTGGAGGATGAGGCGGTCGATACTGATGAGGTCAAGACCAATGGCGATGCCAAGACCAGTGCCGCCGAGGTGGTTGATCTGACGCCGGCACAGGTTGCCGAGAAGGTTCAGGAAGATCAGGATTCGGCATCTGCGTAAAGGTGCCCGAACGCCCCGTAAGGAGCTGGAACGCCCTCAGCCCAATCCGCCCTCAGCCCAATCCGAGTTAATCCAGACGTTGCAGCCTGTCACCCGGTTTGACGGTGCCGCCCTTGATGACTTCGCCAAGAATGCCAAGATCGGTATGTCCGAAGGCCTGTTTCATCTTCGGCACCAGCTGTGGTCCGCGGATGCCGTTATCAGGGTCGACATCGATGGCGGCGCATCGGCCAACCGGCCCGTCAACCCGCACGACAGCCTCGCCAAGCGCGATCCTGTGGCCGATCAGACCGGCTTCTTCGAACGGTGTATCTGTTTTCAGCATGATGTTCAGTCGATAGCGCCGTGCGTCGGCTCGATGTCCCAGCGTGCTGGCGACATGAAAGACCGAGGCAGTGCCGCCAAGGCTGATCCACGGTGCCTGCCTGTCAACATAGGCGCCGTCCCCGATCTGCATGAGCCGCGGTGTTCCGGCAAGGCCATCACCCATGAAATCGGCAAAGAAGCTGTTCATGGCGTCAGCGCCCTCGGCGCTGTCCAGATCAGCCACGAGGCGCTCATGGCCGTTATGGGATAATGTCAGCACCGTGCCGGCAAACTGGCAATCAAGCTCCGCCAGCTGTTCATGGGACATCAATTGCAGAAAGGCGGCTTTCTTCTGCCAGGTTCCGTCCGGCATGTCGGCCAGACGCGGGTGACCTGTGGTGATGGCGAATCTGCGGTCGCCCGGGAAATGCTTCCCGGCTGCAAGTTCGGCGCTGTCAAGGCGTACCCCGCCAAGCCCCTTCACCGGATATTGCCAGAGCGCGTCAATGATCATGATGGCCAGGGTCCTATCTGGTCAGGGCGCCAGCCGTGATTCGGTCTCGGATGGCAGCAATTCCATCGCCGCAAAGCGCATATTGCCCGTTGCCATCACCTCTGCCTCGACAAGCTCCACCTTGGCGTAGAAATTATCCAGAAGCTCCGGCGGAATCCGTTCACCGGTCGGCAGGCTGACGGTCAGCGGGTTGACCTTCCGGTTGTTGACCAGAATTTCATAATGCAGATGGGGCCCGGTCGACCGTCCGGTTGATCCGACATAGCCGATCACCTGCCCCTGTTCGACCCGTGCGCCGGGTCTGATGCCGCGGGCGATCCGTGACATATGGGCATAGGCGGTGTCATAGGTGCTGTTGTGGCGAATCCGGATATAGCGGCCATAGGAGCTGTACCAGCCGGCCTCGGAAATGACGCCGGAACCGGCAGCGATGATGGGCGTGCCGCGCGGGGCTGCAAAATCAACCCCCCGATGCATGGAGTTATAGCCGCTGACGGGGTGTCGTCGCATGCCAAAGGAGGATGACAGTCTGCCGCCGGAGATCGGTGTGCGAATCAGCGTCCGCGCCGCCGAGTTGCCCTTGCGGTCATACCAGCCAACACGGGATCCGTCGTGATCATAGCGATAGAAGCCAAGCTGTTTGCCTGACAACATCAGCCCGGCGTAATGCAGTTCGGTGCCGACGACCTCGCCGGTGATCTGGTCAATCTGCCGTTCATACAGAAGCTCGAACGCATCACCGCTGCGAATCTCGCGCTGGAAGTCGACCGAGAATCCCATCACCCGGATATATTCGGCCAATGCCGGGTCGGGAATGTCCACATCGCTTGCCGCACGGTAGATCGAATCATCAATAATCCCCTGCGCAAAGGCAAGGTAGCGTTCGACAGGCCGAATCGCGGTGAAAGCCAGCCAGCCTTCCTCCGGGTCGCGGATGGCAAAGACATCGCGTCCGTTCCGCGCCGTGAAGGCGAACCCATCCTTCGCGGCGCGAACTTCGAGCCCGACCGGCAGCGATCGCAGGCTGGCCCGCCCGATTACGGCATCAATCGCGGCTGCCGCGGTGGCGCGGTCATAGCCGGCACGTTGCAGCAATGTCGCCAGCCCCTCGCCGGATTTCAGCCGATAGGTTTTTTCACCAGCGGTCAATTTGCCCGTCTGTTGCAGATACATCTCGGTAACGGTGCGGGTGGCACGGGGCAGAATCGTTTCCAGATCCGGTCGCGGGGTGGGTATCGCGATATCAACAGGCTCGGCTGGATATAATAGTGCGGGGTCGGGCTTCGGCATTGGCAGTGGCATGCCGTCACTGTGCAACGGCTCCATAGCCGCACCAGCAGCGCTGCCCGCGCTCACCGA
>JBFPJN010000002.1:300000-380000 GCA_040839025.1 Alphaproteobacteria bacterium LSUCC0719 | reverse complement strand
GCCCAGCACATTGACCACGGGCGTGCCGGTCGTGGTGCCGAACATCGCCGAAGATACTATGGCGGCATGGGCCGGCCCGCCACGCAGTTTTCGTGTCCACAGGAAGGCAAGTTTGATCAGTGTGTTGCCCCCTGCCGATGCTGCAAGGAGTGCGCCCAGAACTATGTAGGGAAAGACTGTGTTCAGCATGATGTGCAGGAATTGACCAAGCAAGCCGGATCCCTGATTGATCAGGATATCATGCACACGTTCGCGTCCATCAAGAAGCGAGCGCGGCTCTCCACCCAAAGCTGTTATGAAGTACTTGCTTATGCCGTCGCTTCCAAACACATACCAGATCAATACCGTTGCGATCGCATAAACCGCCAGCAGGATAGACACCAGAACCAGCGAGAATCCCCAGACCTGTACGTTGTAGGCAAGAAAAACGAGGGTCGCGATGCCGACAATCGCCACCAGCCAGCCTCCAGTGTTGTTGATGCATCGCGGATTTTCGACGCTTGAGGGCAAGGGAAGCCCCATCGCGGCGGCCAGTTCCTGTTCGGCTTTCAGTGCCTTTTCCAGCAACGCCGCCCGTTCGCCGGTCACCACATCGATCAGGCACACAGCTTCATGTTCAATCACATAGGTGGCTGAAATCGCAAAAGCGGCCAGCAAAAGGCCTATATCAAGCACCAGCCCGGCAGTTCGCCAAGCGGCGGTTCTGTCACGCCAGGCCTTTCGGATCGAACAGGTCAGAACGACGATCACCATCATCCAGGAAAAGACGATGGGATAAAATACCTCAATCTGAAACCGCCTGACGGCAAGATCGGGAAGGTCGAAAAGGGTGCGCCAGAATTGGTCCCAGCCTGGAATGGACGGCGTTGAATTGATCATGCCGGCCAGAACCAAAAGAACAGCCATGGCAAAGGCCCACCCCTGCGGGCGGGCCTTATCCGAACTCATATTGGGGTCCGGGCGTGTATCTGGATCAACCATCGGTTTCCGACTGGATCTATGATTGCAACGGCAGGGATGGGCTAATCCATCCCCACCGTCTAGAACTTACTTGGCACAGGCAGGAACGGCGTATCCAGCCTCCTCCCAGGCACGGGCCGCACCAGCGTGGTATTTGACCGGATTGGGTCCACACATGCCCGATTTCCGTGCGTCCAATTCCTCAAGCCCGACATTCCGCGCATACGGGGCTTTGGCATAGATTTCATCGAGTGTTTCGATATGGGCCTTTGTAAGCTGATAGGCCAGATCGTCACTCATATCCGCATGAACGCAATTCCCGCCGACTGAGCCGCGGGTTCTGAAGACGCCATCTTCGGATACGATGGTGGCATTTTCGCCAAGCGATTTCATCTGCTCGGCTGACAATTCAAACGGCGCCGAGCCGGGGCCAGACAACACCTTCTGCATGGCCTCGCCCTCATACAGAGCCTTGGGGATTGACCAGAAGGTCATCTTGCCAGCGGAAAGCGCCTGCAGCGGTCTGTCAGACGGAATATATTCCGGCAGCAACGCGACATCAGATGTGCCCTCGGTGATGGTCGTTGCCATTTGTGACCAGTCGCTTTGAATGCCTTCATAGCCCTTTCCTTCTTCCAGCCCGGTCAGAACCTGAATTAGGCCCCGCGCCTCGGCGGTCGCGCCACCACGTGGCGGACCATTCAGGATGCGCCGGCCTTCAAGGTCATCCCAGCCCTTCACGCCAACTGCGTCATAGGCGTACAACGTGTAGGCACCAAAGGAATAGGGATAGAGGATACGCAGATTGGACGCCAGTTCGGCCCCCTTTTCCGCGCCCATGGCGGCATAGGGCCCAACACCCTTGGACATCAGGAAGGGAAGGATAAACGGACAGATACCAATGCTTGCCCGACCTTCCGCGACCGCAAGTGTGGCGTTCGCGCCAGTTTGTCCCAGCGTGATCTGGATGTCCGCAATCCCCCGTTCAGCAGCCACTTCTGCAAGATGGGCGATTGTCAGATGAACAGCGACACCTGGTGCCGATGTATAGGCCGTCAGGTTCTCAGCAGCATGAGCCGTTCCATTAAGGGCCATCACGCCACCGAGCAATCCGGCGAAAAGCTTCTTTTTCATTTTAGTCTCCTCCTTTGTTGGCATGGTCATTTGTCTGATCGACCATGTTGTCGAGAATTCAGTCCCTTTTGATCGATTTCTCGAAATAGGGAACGGGCGCAATCTTCGCCCTGATAGCTGTTACCTCATGGTCTTCAACGGTTCCGCGTTTTGAGTCTGGCTCTCCCCACATAAGTGTCACTTCCTTGCCCATCTCGACGCATTCACTATCCATCAGAGCCGTCGAGAGTACAGCGCCGGCATTCGATGAATAGGATGACCATTGAGAAATTCCAACATGCCTGCCGTCGATCTGGACCTCATCATTTTCGAAGGTTGCATACATTGGAATGGGAAGAGAGATAAATTTAGTCCGTGGCCTGTCACGTCCAACAGACTGACGCATGACACGGAACACATCTTCGTTGTTCCATTCCAGTGTCACTTTTGTCCGCGTTGGTTCGTCGCGCCGCGCCAGAAGGGCATCGCGCCCCACAAAGTCATGCTCGAAATGCACCATCTTGCCATAGCCAAGTTCATTCGGCTCAACCAGATAATCACGAGGGTCATCGGAAACAAAACTGCCGCCAAGAGATGCGCCGCCCTCAAAGGATTTAGCGGGAAGCCATTGACGGAACGCTTTCATATCCTCACCACAATACACCGCTGGGAAGGGACGCGGCATCCATCCACTTTCTTGCGCTGCGGTTGGATAGGTGATGGCCCCAGCTTTGCGCAGCCCATGATTTGCGCCGACTTCGGCGATGCGTGCACGCACTGCATCCTGGCAATCCCAGGGGCCATAAATCTCGAAACCAGGCCGGCCCGCCATGCCATGGCGCAGGGCACGAACCGTATGTCCCGCAATCTTGAACTCGCCAATATGGAAAAACTTGATCTCGGGCAGATCACCGTCAACGGCCTCGCGCAGCATCGGCAGAGCATTGGGCCCCTGCAGCTGGAAGCGGAACACATCACGGCCTGGTCGCGGGATGATCATGTTTTCATTCCGCATCACCTCAATACCCATTGAGGATTTTCCAGCGTTGAATTCCAGCCAGTTGCTTGCTGTCGGGGGACCAACAACACGCAGGAAATCGTCGGCTTCACAGAACACGATGGCATCCGAAATCAAATGACCGGTTTCATTCACCATGACCAACTGCTTGGCCCGCATAGGGTGCAGATCGCTGAGCTTGTTGGTCGCAAACGGTTCGATGAATTTCAGCGCATCCGCACCGCGGATATGGAGCTCGGTCATGTGATAGGACTGCTCGAACATCACGACAGCATTGTGCCAGGCGCTTTGCTCATCACGCCAGTTTGTAAACTCTGGTGGAATTCCAGGGAAAATCACATGCCCAAGATCCGAGGAGCGAAGCATTTGCAGAACGCCGCCAGCCGCACTGATTTTATCTTCCAGGTTCGATATTTCCGTCATTGCCATAAGTCCTCTTTAGATGTTCGTGGATGGGTCAAAAATGGTCGGGCTGAAAGGGCCGTGCGCCATATCTATAGGGAATGACACTGACATTCTGACCAATTTCGATGGTCATCAGGTCTTCGGCCACCAGAACCGGGCCATCATATTCCGTGGCTATTTCTGCAACCAATGTGGTGATTGGCATGGGGTCGGGCGGCAACAAGACCAGATGGGTAAGCATCGCGAGCTTCGGCTTGGTCTGCGCAAAGACACGGCCTACATCATGTGGCGTGGCGTGATGATCGAGAGCAACCTTGGCCCAGGGATTCTTAATCAGGGTCTGTTCTGTTGCGGCGCCAACTTCATGGATGAAGACATCCGCCCCCTGCGCCTGAGCAATCAGATTTTCATTGTAACGCGTGTCATGGCTGTGGATGAAGACGTGATCACGGTATTCGACACGAAACGCGTAGGCTGGTCGGATGAATTCACCATGATCAACTTCGATCGCAATAATCCGCAACCCATTCCGGTCGAAAACAACGCCTTCGGAATAATGATGCGGCACAATTCGCATATGTTCTGGATCAATTTCGCTGTCGGCCACGCGGATTGCCCGGTCCGGCGCGCTGACAAGCCATGCGCCCTCGGCAATGTCCATAACCCCGGGTGGGCCATACACATGCAGAGGACCACCGCGATTGGAAAATGGCTGCTGGATTGTACCAGTCATCAACAGATCCAGCAGGCCTGCATAATGATCTGAATGGTAATGTGACAGGATGACCGTATCGGTTACGCCAACGGGAAATCCCAATTGCGCAAGCCGGATGACAGTGCCGCGCCCACAATCCAGCAGAACCCGTTCACCACCAGCTTCGATCAGGGTTGACGTGCCAAACGCATTGATGTGCGGATTTGGTATCCCGGTTCCCAGAAGAGTTGCCCGCAATATGCTTTGATCTGACAGCATGTTTGTCCCCCACGAGAGAGGATGTTGCACCTGATGAGATATATTGTAAAATAGCGAAAACATCCGTTTCCATAGAAAATTTCTATACCTGATGGACCCTCGACACCTCTCTCAACTCGCCACCATCATCGAGCTTGGTTCTGTGACCCGCGCCGCAGAACGGTTGAATGTGACCCAGCCGACCTTGTCGCGAACAATCCGGATTATTGAAGACAAGGTTGGCGGTGCTGTGCTTCGACGTGACCGGTACGGAGTAACGCCAACGGATATTGGTGAAAGGCTGGCCGAGGAAGGTCGCGAAATAATGCAGCGTCTTCAGGGAGCTGACGCCGCAATCCAGGAATGGAGAAATGGCTTAAAGGGGGAGATACGTGTCGGGGTCGGCCCTATGATTGCCGCGACCATGATGGGTGACTTTCTGGCCAAAACCGTCATCTCGCCACCGACCTATGGGATAAAATTACATTGTGAATATGCGTCACGCCTTGTCGATCTTCTCAAAACTGACAAGCTTGACGTTGCCATAATTCCCTATGAACTGAATCTCGCGGATAGTCAGCTGCATCGCGAAAAGCTGTTCTCTGACAGGCTGTCCATTTTTGTTAGCCGTAATGACCCGCTTGCACAAAAGCCGAAAGTTCTGGCGCAAGAGCTGGCCGATCATACCTGGATTTCCGTTGGGGCCATTTCGGGCCTGTTTGATGTGACACGTGATACGCTGGATGAACTTGGCTTGCCGGCGATGACGCGCATCGTTGAAAATACCGGTGATGTCACGATGACACTTCGGATCCTGGAGACAACGAAATCCTGCAGCATGTTGCCCCGTCGCCTCATGGGGATGATGCAGTCGCGCTATCACATTGCACCAGTGGATCTAAGCACAGACCTTGCGCCAAGAAATCTGGGCTTATGGACCAAAAGCTCGTTGCGTGATCGTCCGGAGATCATCGGATTCACCCAGAGCCTCAAGGCCTTCCTGACTGAATCGGTTCTGCCCAATGGCTATGCCAAACATGGCGTCTCCCAGATCGATGACGGCAATGCAATATAACGCCACCTTAAATTCGGGGTGCTATTTATGCCGACAGAAGACGATGTGGGCATCGATATCGAGTGGCGGTTCGACCTTTAGTAAATCGTACTGATGCAATCAAAACGATTCTAAACACTCGCAAAATCCAGGTACAAGTAACGGCGGTTGCGCGCCCCCGCAACCAGTGTTACTTGCATCCCCTAGGCATTTGCCAGGGGTGCTTGTCGTTTGGCCCTATGCCCAACGATATCAGCGCCGTCAGTTCACCAAACAATTCGATTACGGCCCGCCGGGTCTCCAGCGTCTGCATTTCATCACACTGAATGTTCTAATATTGAGACCATTAAAGACGTAGCCACAATGATCAGGATGCTTGTAGCCAAAGTGATGTTGAGAATACGAACGGAGCGTGGCGACAGGTCTAGCCGGTTGACCTTCACACCAGCATACAGCCACAGAAAATGTCCCGGTATCCAGATGATATTGGCGACAATGATCTTGATTATGGCTTCATTAACTGGCGAATCGGCCATGATTGGGAAACCAAAGTAGAGTGCCGATATCGTCATATAAGTTTTTGGATTGATGAGCTGCAGCATGACCCCGGCGCGGAACCCTGGAGGTGCCCGCTTTACAATGCCCAGCTCTGATCCAGCCAGTCCAATCCGCGCCGCAAGATAGACGAAATAGCACAATGACAGCAGGAAAAGCGTGAAACGCAGCCCAGGGAATTCCAGCAGAAGCGTGCTTAGCCCGCTGAACACTATCAGCGTTGTCACATTGGCACCGACATAGACGCCAATGACATATCTTATCCCTGCATGATAGCCAAAGGTGGCACCTATCCCGAAAATAGTAAGAAGAGCTGGTCCGGGAATCGCCATAAGGACCAAAACGCCGAGCGTATAAGACAGCATAGTTTACCCCCGGCATCCGAACCTGTGTTGTCTGCTTTTATTGACGTTTTGCTGTGTTGCGCCAGTCATATGCTGGCTTGAAACCAAGCATGTCTTTCATCTTCCGGTTTGAGAACAGACACTCAGTGGGATCAATGCTGCGTTTGAGAGGTACGTCCTGATAGAATTTTGAAATGATATCTGCGTTGTTCAGATCAACTGAATTCTGGTCATTCGATACGTTGAAAACTTCGTAACCAAGGCCGTCATGCTGCAGGCATAAATCAACCGCCTGGCCGAGATCGCGCGCATCAATGTAATTGAACGCATTTGGAAGACGGATTTCAGGCTTTGCACAAAAGCTGTCAAACAGCTCATATTCATCGGGTTCAATGACATTGCCGATCCGCAAGCCGTAAATATCGTGATTGGTGCGGCGCTGGAATGCTTTGGCTGTCTCTTCATTTACCACTTTTGCCATGGCGTAGCTGTCCATCGGACGGGTCTGATCCTCCTCCTCAATAGGAAGGCTCAGCGGCTTTGGCTTGTGATGTGAAAAGCAAAGCCCATAGACCGTTTCTGACGAGGCGAATATCACCTTTCCGATATTCAGTTTTGCCGCCGCCTCCAGCACATTATAGGTGCCCATGACATTCGTCTGATAGGTCTCGATATCGGACGTTTGCAATATTCGGGGAATGGCGGCGAAGTGAACCACTGCATCATAGCCAAGTGGCCATTGGTGCTGGCGCAGTTCATCCCGGTTCATGTGGCTGGACATTGCAGAAAACACCTGCCCGGGCTCTGTGACATCGACCTTCAGAAAATCAACGCCATCTTGTGGCAGGTTGACAATGTCGGCGTTGAGAATCCTGTGCCCTATGTCTGCAAGATAGCGCACGACATGGCGACCAGCCTTGCCGCTGCCGCCGGTAAAGAAAACACGCTTCATGAAATTGCTGCCCCTCCCTTGATCCATTTAACCGTGCCTATCAAGGTCGAGCTGTAAGCATCACCCAGACAGATGTTTGTTTGATATAAGACGCTTTGGGGGCTCCAGCGGAGTTAGGTCCCATTCTGGTGAAGGTGCCCAGCCAGTTTATTGTCAAAATACTCAAGCATTGCCGTGCAATCCTGAGTGCCATGACCCGCCACGGCAGCATCATTGAACAACTGCCTTGCCAGTGCGCCAAAGCAGGCGTCACCCCCTATTGTCTCAAACATGTTGATGGCCATGGACAGATCCTTAATGCCCATGGTGATTGGAAAATCAGCAGATGTATCGCCGCGAAGGACCTTTTTGGGATAGTTGGTAAGCAACTGGCCGCGCCCTGCTGCTGTGTTCTGAAGCAAATCTACGGTTAGCTGGCGATCAAGTCCCGCTGCATTCGCCAATGCCAGCACCTCGCCGGTCAGAACGTGGTTGATCATGCTCATGTAATTGTTGACCAACTTCAATCGCAATCCATAGCCGGTTGGTCCGGCATGTATCACGCGTTGCGAAAGGGCTTCAAGAATGTCGTTGGCGAAAGCGACATTCTCTGTTTTGCCACCAACAAGAGCGATCAAATCACCGGATGCGGCCTCGGCAGGCGAGAGGCATACAGGCGCATCGATCAAGGCTGCACCCGCCTTTTCAACTCTTTGCGCCTGTTGCTCCAGCATGTGGAGCTGACCTGTTGACATCTCTATCACCAGATCGCCTGCCCTTGTCTCGGTAACGGCGCCCGCTGCACCAAACAGAACATCTTCGACATGATCGCTGGTCGGCAACATGGTGACGAGCCGGTTGCACAGGTGCATCGTCTCGGCTGGCGAGCCGGCAATCACGCAATTTGCATCGCCCTCGAACGGGGTGAGTTTTGTCTTGTCGATATCGAACAGAGCCAGTTTCCATCCGTTGTCCAGAAGATGCCTTGCCATCGCTGTGCCCATAGTGCCAAGCCCGATGAAACCGACCTGTTCATGGCGCTCCGTCACGATGCCAGTCCCTGCGTGATGGCGGCAGCGATATCCTTTGCCGACAGGCCATATTTACCAAACAAAAATGATCGGCTGCCGCCCTCGGCGAAACAATCCTGAACGCCGATACGAAAAAATGGCCGCGCGATATTGTTGCTGGCCATGATTTCCGCGATTGCTGACCCAAGACCGCCGATGACTGTGTGGTTTTCTGCGGTGACAATGATTTTACTTTGGCTGATAACCTCGAGAATACCCTCAACATCAAGCGGTTTGATGCTGGCACAATCGATAACCGATGCATTTATTGATTGTGCCTCAAGATCTTCGGCGGCGAGCAACGCCTGTTCCACCATCAGGCCTGTGGCAAAGATTGCCGCGTCATTGCCGTGATGCAGACATCTGATCTTGCCGGTTTGCAGCGGGGGCACGCCATCCAGAGGCGTCGCTGGCGTTGTTGCCCGATACAGGCGCAGATATACCGGCCCCTCATGTGCCAACGCCGCTGTCACGGCATCCTCATAATCTGCCGGGCCGGCCGGCTCCAATATTGTCATGTTTGGCAACGCGCGCATCAGAGCGATATCATCAATCGCCTGGTGCGACACGCCAAGCAATGAGTCGATGCCGGGCATGAAACCAACCAGCTTTACATTGGTTTTAGGGTAGGCAATTTGCATCGCGATCTGGTCAAAACTGCGACGTGACAGGAAAACCGAAAAGGAATGCAGGAAGGGAATGAAGCCGGCCCGGGCAAGGCCGGCTCCAACGCCAACCATATTAGCCTCGGCAATGCCGGCCATAATGAACTGGTCAGGCAAATGGTCTCGCACAAGGTCGGTTTCTGTCGGTGCCGTCAAATCGGCGGTTAGTGCCAGAATCGATGTGTCGGCGCGGGCGGCGGCAAGAAGTGCCTCACCATAATATTTCGGCACTGTCTGATGATTGGGCTGTTGCTTGACAGAGAAATCATCAAGATGAAGGGTATCGGATTTGAGAGGCCTGTCATCGGTTTCAGCCATGACCCGCCTCCAGCCATTGCAGAGCATCTTCGGCAGTGTTTTCCGGCAGGACCATATTGTGGCTTTTCTGTCCTTCAAGAAAGGGCACGCCCTTGCCGGGGGTTGTGTGGGCAATGATACAGGATGGTCGATCGGTGTCGGCCCTTGCCGCTGCAAAACTTGTAAACATCGAATAGAAATCATGTCCGTCTATCACGATTGTCTGCCAGCCGAAATTCTCCAGCTTTGCATCGACCGGATCGATGGCGGCAACGTCGCGCGCATCTCCTTCAACCTGCATGTAGTTGAGATCGATGATCATGGTGAGGTTTGACAGCTTGTGTGTGGCTGCGAACATCGCCGCTTCCCACACCTGTCCTTCTTCGAGTTCACCATCACCAAGCATCAGATAGACATTTGCATCCCTCTGTTGGCGTCGGCTTCCCATGGCGAGCCCGGCGGCAACCGAGAGGCCCTGACCGAGCGAGCCGCAGGTGCATTCTACCAACGGCTCCAGCCGTTCGGAGGCATTGATCTCCAATGGTGAGCCGTCCAGGCAATATTCGGCAAGTGTTTCTGGATCCAGCAATCCTGCTCTGGCAAGGGTGGCGTAATAGACGGCTGTGTTATGCGCCGTTGAAAGAATAAATCTGTCACGTTCGGGCCAGTTGAGGTTCGCAGTGTCAAATCGCAGTTCCTGGAAATAGAGATAGGTGAAAAGATCCGCTGCTCCAAGGCCTTGCTGGACATAGCCCTGGCCATGGCTGGCAACCATACGGATCACGTCCTTGCGGATCAGTGTGGCTGTTTCTGTGAGCTCTTCCAGGCTTCTTCGGTTGCCGGTCTGCATTCGAGATTGCCCCTTTGGGTCTGAGCCTGTTTGCGCCGAAATGTGCCGCGGGAGCCTGTCTTGTTTATGCTTTCTTCACCACAGGCCACTTGAATGATATCGGTACCATAAGTCAATGCAAGCTCATTTTCCAAATGGCCTCATGTCTAGACAGGGTCGACAGACATGTTATGTGATTGACAGACGAGGACGCAGTAGGCGGCAAAGATTGCCCATAATGATCCGTCAACCGTCCCGTCGGTAATCATTGGATTATCAAGGCATCGCCGGTCAGGTGGTGCCGCGAACCTTCAAATCAAACCCAAGATCGTTGACTTTCTGAATGTTGTTTTCGCCTTTAATCAATTGCAATGTGATTTCAGCTGCCTTCAGGCCGATGCGTTGTCGCGGGACAGATATTGTTGTCAGGGCCGGCTTATAGAGGGCACCGATGGTGGTGTTGTCGAAACCGGCCAAGGCGATGTCTTGCGGTATCTTGATATCGTTGCGGTGGCATTCCATCAGCGCCCCGAAGGCGATGATGTCCGACGATGCAAAGACACAATCAATGCCCTGGCTCTTGGTCAGAAGACTTTGCATCGCGGCGGCACCACTGGCAAATTCATAAACGGACTCGCGTGTTAATGCAGGATCAAAAGGCACCCCATGCTTTTCAAGAGCCTCCTTGTAACCGCGCATGCGGTCCTGTGATCTGTCGTTATTTTTCAGAATACCGCCGATATAGCCAATTTTAGTGTAACCGCAGCTAATCAGGAATGACGTCATTTCAAATGCGGCTTGAAAATTCGACATGCCAACACAGATATAATTGCTGTGTTCTGAAATATTCCAGATTTCAACCGTTGGTATGCGATATTGCCCAATCAATTCCTCGGCCACCTTGGTATGGGTATGGCCTGTGAGTATCAGCGCATCAGCACGATGCGAGATAAATGTCCGAATGATGTCCTCTTCGCGTTGCAAGCAATATTCGTTGCTGCCAATCAAAGCCTGAAATCCCTCGGGCATCAGACGACTGGTGATTGATTGGATTGTGTCTGCAAAAATCGAATTGGACAGCGTCGGCACGATAATGCCCACCATGTTGCTGCGCTTGTTTGACAGGCTGCCTGCCGCACTGTTGCCGATGAATTTCAATTCAGCTGCCGCAGTCTCGACTTTCTGTCGTGTTTCCGGCTTTACCAGATGCGATTTGTTCAGCGCCCGCGAGGCGGTAATCGGCGAGACGCCTGCAAGTCGGGCAACGTCCCTTATGGTAACCAGCTTTCGGTCCGATAGTGATGTCACGATGGCCCCGCTCTTCATTCGCCTTCAGGCCTGTGGCCCATAAAGGTTCCAACCCACACAGGGTCTGACGCTCGATCGCCAGCCGGGCATCACAGCTGCCTCTTGCTTGGGCGGGTGAATCGCCGATGCAAGGATAACATGGCTAGTGATGATGTGAAGACTTGTTGCAGGGGCGCGGGCGGGGCGGGCCCACGGCCAAGGCAAAAGCACTACCCGGAATGATGTTGCAGAATATGGTGGGCTGCCTTTTCGCCAATCATCAGCGACGGCGCATTGGTGTTGGCGGATGTGATCTTTGGCATCACCGAGGCGTCGGCAACATACAGGCCTTTGACGCCATTCACCCTCAATTCAGAATCGACAACCGCGTCCTTATCATCACCCATCCGGCAGGTTCCCACAGGATGGAAAACGGTGCCCCCATTATTGCGGATGCAATCGAGGATCTTTTCATCATTGTCGACATCGGCTCCGGGAACAATTTCGGTGTCCCACAGATCCCTGAAGGAAGCCATGTGATAGATTTCACGCATCATTTTGACGCCTTCAACCATGACCCTTTGATCATGTTCGTCAGAAATATAATTTGGCTGTATCTTTGGATCTTCAGCAGGGTCGGCAGATCGTATTTCGACGTATCCACGGGATTTCGGATGACATTGCCAGACGGTCGCAGTGAAGCCTGGATAATCATGCAGTGGCTCCCCCGGTTTATCGACAGACAGTGGCATAACAAGAAGCTGTACGTCGGGCCGACCATCTTCAGCATATCTTGTGCATGCGCCAGCACCCGCCTGGCCGGCGCCAACTGAAAAGACCCCGGATCCGTCCCTCAGCCATTTAAGGCCATGAAGGGCCATTTTTAGCGGGTTGCGGCTGTCTTTGTTCAGAGACAGGCCATTACGCATCTGCACGATTGTTCGCATCTGGTAGTGATCCTGAAGATTTTGTCCCACCTGACTGGCCGTGTGAACAACTGCGATGCCGTGCTTTTTCAGCAGGGGTGCCGGGCCAATACCGGACAATTGCAAGATCTGTGGTGATTGAAGGGCGCCAGCACTCAGGATAATTTTATTGGCCTCATAGGTTTCATGGATGCCATTGCGCTTGGCGAGTATGCCGGTTGCCTGCTTGCCTGAAAAAAGTATCTTTTCAACGAGGGTGCTTGAGATGACGGTCAGATTTTGCCGGTGCGTGATGGGGTGCAGGAATGCGCGTGCGGAACTTGACCGCCATCTGCCATCAAGGGTGAGCTGGTATCTGCTCGCACCAAACGAATCATTGCCGTTGAAATCGTCAATTGGTGGTAGGCCCCATTCATTCGCCGCCTCCAGCCACGCTTCACAGGCGGGATGGCGCAGACGAAGATCATCTACCTTCAGTTCCCCAAGGCTACCGCGGAATTGGTTTTCACCGCCCTTATAGCCCTCCAATTTCCTGAAAAAGGGTAGAACCGTCTGGTAATCCCATCCGCGGGCTCCAAGCGATTGCCAATCGTCAAAATCTTCCTTTTGTCCACGAATAAAGATCAGACCATTGATACTGCTGGAGCCGCCAATGATCCGCCCGCGTGGCCATTTTATGGTGCGACCGCCGCTGCCTTCACATGGCTCGGTCTGGAAAACGCGCGAAAATGCCTGATTGTATATGGTTTTGTAATAACCAATCGGCAGGCGTGACCAAAAGCGGCGATCGGAGCCTCCGGCCTCAACCAAAAGAACGCTGTGGGCAGGATTGGCAGATAATCTGTTGGCAAGAAGACACCCCGCGGAACCAGCGCCAATAATTATAAAATCATACTTGTTTTTCATGTTCACTAGCTTTGGTTGCACCCCTGGATAACGTTGACATTAAAAAAATACGTTGGAATGATACCGATGTCATTATCTTTTGACATGCCCCGCTGTCCTTTTGAAATGAACCGCTACAATGTCAATTTGCAGATGAATATGAGAAATACTGGTCAAGTTGGAATGCTTGATGATGTGGCGCGGCGGCTTGCCGGTCAGACATATGAGATCAAGCATGTTGAGGCGATACTTCTCCGCGCCAAGATTGAGGTGCCGGTGCAGACGTCATTTGGCACAATGTATGACCGGCCTGCTTTGCTTGTTAGGATTTCCGACGTCGATGGGTGTGTCGGGCATGGCGAGATATGGTGCAATTTTCCCTCGCGTGGCGCTGAATATAAGGCCAGCCTGCTGGTCAATGAGTTTGCGCATTGGCTGAAGGGGCGTCGGTTTAGTTCCCCGGCTGAGGTTTTTGATGGCCTGACAGCTGCCTTTACAGTACTCGGCTTGCAGACCGCAGATCCCGGCACCTTGTTGCAGGTAATTGCCGGTGTGGATCAGGCCTTGTGGGATATGGTGGCGCGTCGGCAGGGGATGCGGCTTTGCGCCCTGTTTGGTGCGCCGGGTGATGCGGTCAAGGCCTATGCCAGTGGTATTCATCCCAAGGAGGCGAGAGAACGCGTGCAGCTCGCAAGGGAAAGCGGATTTACAGCGTTCAAGGTCAAAGTTGGGTTTGGTGAAGAGATTGACCAGGCTGGTCTTGCTGTCGCCCGTGAGTTGATAGGTAAAGATCATCAGTTAATGATTGATGCCAATCAGGCATGGATGTCGCCGCAGCAGGCCGCCGACAATATCAACGCGCTGAGTCATTTTGATCTTAAGTGGATTGAGGAGCCGCTTCGGGCCAGTGCGGCACCATCACAGTGGCAAGAATTGAATAGGATGATCAGCGTGCCGCTTGCTGGCGGTGAAAACTTGCCGACACTGAATGCCGTCGACGCCTATCAGGCGCAGGCATTATTTGCCTTTGTGCAGCCGGATATCGGGAAGATAGGCGGGTTTACAGGGTTGCTTCGCATTTTTGGTGGCCGCGATACGGCGCAGTCTCCGTCAAAATCTGTCTATTGTCCGCACTGGCTTGGTGGGATGGTTGGCCTTGCTGCATCGGCACATCTGTTGACTGTTATTGACGACGCTGGTTTGCTGGAGGTGGATGTAAATGATAACCCAATCAGGGACAGTCTGGCGGATTGGGATTTGCGGCCATCAAAGGGGGGCCTCATAGAATTGCCCGAGGATGATGGCATTGGCATCATCCCGGATTTGTCAGCGATGAAAGAGCGTGGCGTTCATGTCACGATAATGCCGGGATAATGCTAGGCCAAGGGGGTAGGTGCGGTCATGAATTTGGCAATTAGATGTCTGTCGGCCATTAATGTGGTCCAGCTGGGCGCATTCCGATGGGGTGCGATGTTCCTTGTGCTGGCGATTGCGGCGATTGTCTCGGCCGGTGTGTTCTTCCGCTATGTCCTCAACGACAGTCTGTCCTGGTCGGAAGAACTCGCCAAATATGCAATGCTGTGGCTGGTTTTTCTGGGGGCGCCGATCGCTCTTCGCCTTGGTGTTCATCCCAACATCGAAATTGTCATTTCCAGATTTCCATCACGGGTGACGCGGGTCATTCTTGCGGCCATGCATCTGGCCGTATGTGTTTTTTGCGGTTTTCTCGCGATGAAGAGCCATGACTTCGCTTGGAATGGCAGAACGCAGGTGGCCATTTCGGTGGGTGACGTCTCAATGTACTGGTTTTTTGTTTCGATTCCCCTTGGCATGGCCAGCATGGCGCTCGTGTCATTACAGCAATTTCTGGAAGATGTTTCCTTTCTGATAGGCGGCAAACCGGTCCAGCAGGACGCTTTCGTTACCAAACATCGCCCAGTTCTGGACGAGTTTTAGTCAATGGTCATTCCGGACGTCAGCATTAGAGGTTTTTGGGGGGACGTGAGATGATACCCGTAACATTTATCTGGATCTTGCTAGGCTTGATCAGTGTTGGCATGCCGATAGTGTTCGCCCTTGGCGCCGCGCCCATGCTCGGCCTGGTGCTGGCTGACAAAGAGGTTTTCTTGGCGATCATTGCCCAGAAGCTCTATATCGGGATCAATCAATTTCCCCTGCTTGCCATACCAATGTTTATCCTGGCCGGGGAAATCATGAATGTGGGCGGCATCACCGAACGACTTGTATATTTTGCGCGCGTGCTTGTTGGGCATCTGCGGGGTGGTCTTGCGCATGTGAATATTATCTCTTCGATTTTCTTTGCAGGTCTGAGTGGCTCGGCTGTCGCCGACACCTCGGCACTCGGCTCTATGCTGATACCGGCAATGGAAAAACAGGGTTATTCCCGAAAGTTTTCCGCCGCGGTAACGGCGGCGTCATCAGTGATTGGGCCAATCATTCCGCCAAGCATCATCATGGTGGTCTATGCCTACATCATGGAGATATCGGTTGCCGCGCTGTTCCTTGCCGGTGTTGTTCCGGGGCTGCTTACCGGTGTCGGACTCATGACAGTGGTGTCGATCATCGCCCGACGCCGCAACTATCCGGTTGCCGACCGGTTTCCGGGCATGCGCGTGGCAGCGCGCGCAGGGCTTGATGCCTTTTGGCCACTTCTCACTCCAATTATCATCATGGGTGGAATCCTGTCCGGGGTGTTCACCCCGACCGAGGCGGCGGGTGCCGCTGTGGTCTATGCCATAATATTGTGCGTCTTTATGAAGAGCCTTCCACTGACAAGGGTGAAGAACATGCTGTTCCGCACAGCGGTCTCATCCAGTGTGATATTGCTGGCTGTTGGCATGGCCAGCGTCTTTGCATGGATTGCCACCCTGTCCGGTGTGCCGAAACTTCTGACGGCCTTTCTGTTTGAATTTACCGACAACAAATATCTTGTGCTGTTGCTGATCAACCTGCTGCTTGTGGTTGTGGGCATGTTTCTTGATGCCGGCCCGGCAATCCTGATCCTCGGGCCTATCCTGACCCCGACCGCGCTGGCTGTTGGTGTGGACCCGTTACATTTTGCCATCATCATGTGTGTAAATCTGACGATTGGCCTCGCGACGCCACCGATGGGCTTGATCCTGTTCGTTGCCTCAGCAGTTAGCCGCGAGCGGATTGAGTCGGTGGTGTCGGAGATGTTGCCTTTTTATCTCGTTCATATTGCGATTATCGTACTTGTCACCTACGTGCCCGCGATCTCGATGACGGTTCCGAGGCTGCTCGGGTTTGGATAGCAGACTGGTGATGCTTAAAACCGTTTACAAGCAATGATACCGATGTCATTGTTCAATGAACTAAAGGAAATGGGAGGAGAATTATGAAGTCAATCCTTAGTAAAACCATCATGGCTGGTCTGTTGGCTGTGTGTTTGCCCGCAGCCTCGTTCGCAGCCGAATTTACCCTCAAATATGGTCATGTTGGGCCGGTTACGTCGGACGATCAGGTGCCTGGTGAATTCCTCAAATCATTCTTGGAAAGTCGCTCCGGTGGCCGGATTGCTGTAGAGATTTATCCCGGCGCGCAGCTTGGCAACTTCCGTGACCAGATCGAGCAGGTTCAGCTGAACACGCTGGAGCTGACCCACACGACAGTTGGGGGTATCGCAAGCTTCTGGCCCGAGTTGCAGGTCACAGACATCCCTTACATGATGAATGGTGACTCGATCGCCGAGCGCATCGCACAAAGCTCATTCTTTGATGAGGTTCGTGACGAGATCCTGACGGCAACCGGCAATGTACGTCTTGTTGCTGTCGGCAATACCGGCCGGTGGCGGAATTTCTTCACCACCAACAAGCTGATCAAATCGGCTGCCGATATGCAGGGCGTGAAGATGAGAACCATCAACTCGCCATTGCAGATCGAATTCATCAAGTCTCTTGGCGGCAACCCGACACCTGTTGCCTGGGGTGAACTGTATACCTCACTGCAAACAGGCGTTGTTGAAGGTACGAAGAATGCGGCAACCGACATCGTCCCAACGAAGATGTATGAAGCTGTAAAATATGTCACGCTTGACGAGCATGCTTATCTCTTTGCTTTCTGGTGGATGTCGGATGCGTGGCTGCAGAGTCTGCCTGCCGACCTTCAGGACTTGGTGATCGATGGGGTTCAGCAGGCCTCGATGATCCAGTCCGACTGGAACAAGGAGTATGACGCTCGCGCTCTGAAGGAGTTTGAAGGCTTCGGTGGCGAAATCTATGTGCCGACACCCGAAGAGAAGGCAACTTTCATCGCGGCACGTGACAAGATGAAGGTTTGGTTCGCCGATAAATATGGCGACAAATGGCTGAAGAAATTCGAAAAAGCCGTTGCCGACGCAGAGGCCGACGTTGCCGACAGGAATAAACGGGTCATAGGCCGCTAATCCTCCCAAGGCAATCATAGTCATCGATTGTCGGCGGGCCTGTGGAACCATGGGCCCGCCATTCGTTTTTTTACGACATGAAGTCGTAACCTGCTTGTTGGTGGTTCATTATGTTTAATGGAAAAACAATAATTGTTACAGGCGCATCGGGTGGCATCGGTGTGCCCCTGGTCAAGCGCCTGATTGATCTGGGCGCGCGGGTTATCGCCATCGATATCAATCCCAAGGGCGCGAACATTCTGGAAACTGCAATATCAGACAGCAGCCGTCTTTTCTATCACTGCTCCGGGCTGGACGATGAGGCGGCATGCCGCGCAATTCTGGGCAAGGAAGACCATCTTCATGGGCTGGTTCATTTGGCTGGTATCTTCGTTCCTGATGATATGGCTTCAGGTGATGTCGAGACGGTCTATGACCCGGTCATGGCAGCAAATATTCGCAATTTCTATGCGCTTTATGCGACCGCCCGTCAGGCCTTGTTGAACGCATCCGGTGCGCGCGTCGTGCTGGTCAGTTCGTTGGCCTTCAGGCGAGGTGCGCCGGGGCACACCGCGTACAGCGCTGCCAAGGGAGCCTTGGTCGGGATGGCACGATCCCTGGCAAGAAAGGAAGCGCCGCACGTTCTGGTGAATGTTGTGGCTCCCGGATTTATCGACACAACCATGCCGCAACAAATCATCGCCAAACGGGGCATTGATACAGTGCTGGGCGAGGTTCCAATGAAGCGCCTCGGCACAGCGGACGAGGTGGCGAGCGTAATTCAGTTCCTTCTTGGTCCTGACTCGGCCTACGTCACCGGTCAGGTGATCAATGTGGATGGGGGCATCGTATGCAACTAGAAACGCGGCTTGGCAGGCGGTTTCTGGTGTTGGATCCGGCTGACAATGTGGCAACGCTCATTGATGAGGATGCCGGGCTCGCCTGTCTCAGCGATGGTATGGCTATCGCAGACAATGTGCCGTTTGGGCACAAGGTAAGCGTGCGGCCTATTGCCGTTGGTGAGGCGGTTGTCAAATACGGCATAAGGATTGGTGTGGCAACGCATGCCATCGAACAGGGTGAACATGTACATGTCCATAACTGTGAGTAGCACTGACCTCTTTGACTTTGCTAACAGTCTCGAATGGCATGGGTATCGCCGGTCTGATGGCCGGGTGGGTATCAGAAATCACAGAATCGTTCTATCCACCGTGGCCCTGACCGATCGGTTGGCTGCTTCCATTGCAGCCACTGATAGGGACTCACTTTGCATTGCGGGAGCGTTTTCCCGTGGTCTGCAAAAAAGCGACGAGGCAATGGTTGAGCGCTTCATCCGGAGCGTGCTGACGCATCCAAATGTTGGAGCAGCGCTGGTACTGACACATGACCGCGCGTCGGCCGAGCGCCTCGCCAGGGAAATCGATGCAGCCATCCCGATTGAATATCTTGCCTTCATGCAATGTGCCGGGCGGGCTCAGGCCGTGGCGGAGGGTGGCGAAAAATTGCAGATGCTCGCCAGCCAGCAAAACAAGCTTGAGCAGCGCCGGACAAAGGTTGGGCAAAGCGCCATTGCGCTGGCGCTTGAATGTGGCGGCAGTGATGTTTCAAGCAGTATCTGCAGCAATCCGGTGATCGGTGATATCTGCGATCTGACTGTATCTGCCGGTGGGCTGGCTGTGGTTTCTGAGACAGCAGAATTCATCGGCGCGGAGACAATATTTGAGGACCGGTGCCCCGACGCGGCGACAAGACGGGTAGTGCTGGATTTCATTAGCTATCGTGCAAGATTGATGGAGCAGGACAGCGGCAAGGATTATCGCGGCACCAACCCCACCCAGGAGAATATCGACGGGGGGCTGACCACGCTGATCGAGAAATCAATGGGGGCTGTAAGCAAGACAGGTACTACCGATTTTGTCTCCGCTTTGGAATTTGGAATACCGCCATGTGCGCCGGGCCTGCATTTCATGGATACGCCGTTTTTCAGCCCGGTTTCGCTTACTGGCATGATGATGGCTGGATGCAATCTCGGCTTGTTTGCCATGGGTGTGTTCAATCCTTCTGGGAACCCCTTATGTCCAATCATAAAGATCTGTGGCAACCCACAGACATTGCGGTGCTGGCGTGACGACATCGACGTTGAACTGGATGGCTATTTTACGGGTGAGATTGACCGAGGCGGTGCGCAGCGGGCGGTGTTGACGAGGATGAACGCGGTGTTCAATGGAGCAGAGACAGCATCGGAAAAAGTCGGGGAGGGCCAGTTTATGTTGCCAAGATTGAAGGATGCGCTATGAGCAAAAGCAACCTGTTAATCGTCACCGGAGGCAATAGGGGTATCGGCAGGCAAATTGCCCTGTCGGCTGTTGAGGCTGGTTGGCGTGTGGCTATAAGTTATGGCAGGAACAGGCAATCAGCAGATGATATGGTTGCGGCGTCTGATGGCCGGATAGAGGCCTTCGCGCTGGATGTCGCTGACCCCGGGAGTGTCACGCATTTTTTTCAGGAAATTGAAATGTCGATGGGGCCGTCGCAGGCGCTGGTGACCGCGGCTGGCGTCGACAATGGACCGCGTTCCATCACTGACATTGATCATGATTTTGTCCATTCAACATTTGCGGTCAATGTCGTTGGCCTGATCCTGTGTTGTCGGGAATTCGCTGCACGCGCCATGGCGAAAGGCGATGCCGGGGTGATCGTCAATATATCCTCGATGGCAGCGACCATTGGCGGGCGGGCCCAGAAGAGTGTCTATGCCGCCAGCAAAGGGGCTGTCGATGTGTTTACCGTCGGTGCTGCAAAGGAATTTGCGCCACATGGCATTTCTGTGTTTTCGGTACGTCCGGGGGTAACCCGCACCGACATGACCAGCACTATGCTTGCCGACCCAACTACAAAGGCGGCCATTGAGGCCACGATCGCCAGTGGCGCGGTGGCGGACCCGATTGAAATCGCGATGCCGGTGATCGATTTGATTTCCGGAAAATTCAACTATGCAAGCGGGTCCATGCTCAATCTTGGTGGCGGTGGTTTTATAACATGATCGGCAGGAGAGCGTATTGATTGAGACGGATAAGCGCGTTTGGCTTGTAGTTGGCGCAAGCCTTGAGGGTATTGGGGCTGCCATTGCGAAGGCAGCCGCGGCGCAGGGAGACAGGGTGGTCATTACCGGTGTTGAGAGCGAACCGCTGTCGATGCCGGAGGGGGTGGCGGCCTATCATCAGCTTGATGTTTGTGACACGGATGCAATTTCCGCGCTTGCCAGCCAGTTTTCACGTCTGGATGTTTTGGTAAATTGCGCTGCGATATCACGTCGTGACACAGAAGATGATCTTGATGTGTTTCGTCAGGTTATCGACATCAATCTGATCGGCAATTTTGATGTTGTCAGACATTTTGAAAACGCCCTGATCACGGCCAGGGGCGTGGTGATCAACATTGCCTCGATGTACAGCTTTTTTGGCAGTCCAAAAGTGCCCGCCTATGGGGCAAGCAAGGCGGCAATCCATCAGCTGACAAAATCATTGGCGCTGAAATATGCACCGCATGGTGTCAGGGTCAACGCCATTGCCCCCGGCTTTGTTGTTACCGAACAGACCAAGCCCGGCCGCGCCGATCGCGCGCATTATGATGCGGTTGTTTCCCGCACACCATTCGGGCGGTGGGGACAGCCTGACGACATTGCCGGTCCGGCATTGTTTCTGGCTAGCAAGCAGGCGGAATTCGTAACCGGGCAAACACTCGTTGTTGATGGGGGATATTCAATTGGCTAGCACGCGGTGGCTTCCTGTTTGTGTGACGGGAATTACAGTTCGTCAACTTCGGAAGGCCAGACCATGAAAGGGTCGGCGGCATTGATCAGACTATTGAAGGACGCGGGTGTAAGAACAATTTTCGCGCTCTCAGGCAATCAGATCATGCCGCTCTTCGATGCCTGTCTTGATGAGAATATCCGGATTGTTCATGTGCGGCACGAAGCGGCCGCCCTCTATATGGCGGAGGCCCATGCCCGCATTACTGGCGGCCTTGGTGTCGCCATGGTGACGGCGGGGGCCGGCTTGTGTAACGCCATTGCCCCGTTATTCACCGCAAGTCAGTCGCAAACACCGGTTCTGCTGCTGAGTGGAGATTCCGAGGCAAGCCTTGACAATAGAGGCAGCTTTCAGGAAATGGACCAGGTGCAGATTACCAGGGCTGTAACCAAATATTCGCGGCGGGTATGTAAGGCCAGTGACATTCGGGAATACACATTGTCCGCCATTGCCGCGGCACGGACGGGCATGCCGGGCCCGGCGCATCTGGCGCTTGCGGCAGATGTTCTGACCAGCGATCTGGATGACATGCCGCTGGCTGAACAGCAGGATCCTGCGATTCCGGCTAAACCGGCGTCTCCTTCGGAGCGGCTTGAGGCGATGCTGGCGGCCGCGAAAAGACCATTGATTATCGTGGGGCCATCTCTTGGTATGCCGCATCATGCCGCGACGTTGCGATCGCTCGAGCAGCGGTTGCAGGTGCCTGTTGTGCTGATGGACAGTCCACGAGGCCTGAACGATCCTCGGCTTGGTAATTTCAAATCCATGGCGCGCCTTGCCGATGTCATCATCCTTGTTGGCAAGCCGGTCGATTTTTCACTCGCTTACGGAGCGGTTGGACCCTTCAGTGACGAGGCCAAATGGTTTGCCTATATCGGTGACGAACGGCTTCTCGGGCAGGCGCGCAACAATCTCGGTGATCGATTGCAGGAGATAGCAGACCTCGCTCCTGAAGAGGCCATCGCGATGCTGGAGCAGCTTTCACCCGCCAGCAATGTTGCCAAGGACTGGCATGCAGCGCTACAGAACGAAATCACGCGCCGCGACGTTAAAGCGGCTTCCCACGCAGACGACAAGGAAGAATTGAACTCCTTTTCCTTCGTCAGTGCTGTTGATGACATTCTGGCCGCACATGACAATATCGCCGCGGTGTCCGATGGTGGTGAGATTGGCCAGTGGGTTCAGCATATGCTGACGCGCTATCTGGTAATGATAAATGGTGTGTCGGGGGCCATTGGTGGCAGTTTGAGCTATGCCATGGCGATAAAACACGCGATGCCTGACAAGCATGTTCTGGCATTTATGGGTGACGGAACCGTTGGCTTTCATCTTGCTGAATTTGAAACGGCGGTGCGTGAAAACATGCCGGTGGTGGCAGTCATCGGCAATGATCTGCAATGGAATGCCGAGGTCAGAATCCAGGAGCGGGACTTTGGTCCGGACCGTGTTTTCGCCTGTGGATTGAGTGATGCCCGATATGACGAGGTGGCATCGGCGCTGGGTGGGCATGGTGAATATGTGACCAGTCTTGCCGAACTCGCTCCGGCTTTTGAACGCGCGCTCGCAAGCGGCAGGCCGGCATGTATCAATGTCAGGATCCATGGGCTTGCTGCCCCGACTTTTGCAAATGACTAGTGCCGCCACAATAATCGTGGCGGGCCGCGCCACTGTCGATCTGATCATGGAGATCGATCAATTCTCGGCGCGCGGTGAAAAAATGCGTGCCCATGACTCGCGCTTCGTTGTTGGTGGCCCCGGGGCGAATGCAAGCATCGCTATAGCCAGGTTTGGCGGTCGACCGTTTCTTGCGGCCTATCTTGGTGACGATATGATGGGACGGTTTATCCATCAGTCGCTGAGCGATGAGATGGTGGATATGTCACTGAGCCCACTTACCCCGCAGGCACGATCATCCGTTTCGGCGGCATTCGTCAATCATCAGGGGGAGCGCCAAACATTCAATTATGCGGGCCAAGGGTTTTCCTTGATGTCCAAATCGACCAGACCGACCTCAACACCCTGTGCCGTTCTCGCGGATAACCGGCATCCTGAATTGACGAGTTGGGCCATTGAACTTGGCAAAGAACAACATGTTCCAATCATAATTGATGCCGAAGCGCCATTTTCAGCAGACCATGCAATTGGTGCTACGCATCTAGCCTTTTCAAAACAGGGGCTGGATTCATTTACGCCCAGCCGCAGCATTGAGGAGGGGTTGTGCCACGCGCGGGAAGCTACGGGTTGCTGGGTATGTGTGACAGATGGTGAAAATGGCGTCTGGCACCTTCATGGCAGCGAGGTGGTCAATGTTCCGGCATTCGCTGTTGAGGCTGTCGACACCATCGGCGCTGGTGATGTCTGGCATGGCATTTTCGCTCTTTGTCTTGGCGAGGGAATGGATGAAACCTCGGCAATTACGACGGCAAATGCTGCTGCCGCGATGAAATGTTTACAATTTGGCGGTATCAGCGCGTCGCCGGACCGGCAAAGCTGCACGGCCTTTATGGAGGAATACTGATATGCAATTAACTCCCGGAAAGCTTTTGGGAATGCGCCGCATGGCTGATGAGAACGGATTGTTCAAAATGGTGGCAGCCGATCAACGTCCGCCAATCAAGAACCCGATTGCCAGGCACCTTAATCTTCCCGAGGCGCCATGGGCTGAAGTTGCCAGACTCAAATTGGAAATTGTACGTCAACTTCAGGGGCAAGGCTCCGCTGTGCTTCTGGATCCGCATTATGGAATTCCTGCGGCGTTCGATGCGCTGTCAAAGGACAAGGGCCTGGTTGTGACACTTGAAGATTCGATCTTCACTGAAACCGGCGAGGGGCGGTTCTCGGCCAATATCGATAATTGGTCAGTCAGCAAGATCAAAAGGCTTGGTGGTGACGCGGTCAAGGTTCTTGCCTGGTACCGCCCGGATGCCTCGCCGGCAAATATTGCCTTTCAGCAGGACTATGTGAAACGGATTGGCGAGGAATGTGCCCGATATGACATTCCGTTTCTTCTTGAGCTTCTGCTATATCCGTTGGCCAACGAGGCAGCTGCATCACGCGGTTATGTCGAAATGCAGGCAAAGGCGAGTGACCAGGTGCTGGCCTCCGTAGAGGAGTTTGCCAGACCTGATTATGGTGTCGATGTTTTCAAACTGGAAAGTCCGGTGAATGCGGATGCCATCGATGGGTCAGCCAATGTGCAGGCATTGTTTGATGAAATGGGGCGTCTTGCCGGACGGCCGTGGGTGATGTTGTCCGCCGGGGCCGGCAAAGAGGCGTTTCGTGATATTCTTGTGCATGCGTTCAAGGCGGGTGCATCAGGGTTTCTTGCTGGTCGGGCGATTTGGCAGGATGCATTTGCGTCCTATCCGGATTGGGACCGAATTGTTGAAGGGCTTGCCGGGGACGGGCTTGCCTATCTTCAGAATATTGCCGGCATGGCCGATGCCAGCGCCCATCCATGGCATCACCACCCCTGCTATGCCGACAGCGGCGCGGCGTTCCAGCCCGCCGATGAAACATTTCGACAGGGCTATGATGCCATGTGATCCTGCAGCGATCTTTCGGTGACTTTTGCTGGCGACGCAGGTGCCCGTCCGGCAAGGTTGGAATCATCGGTCCGGGAGCTGCAAAATCAGGTTGCGCCACGTAGCCAAACGGGTCTCGGTTTTGCCATCACTCCATGCCGCAATCTGTCAGGATGGCGAGGCTTTGTCAGGGTGTTTCCGGATCAGGCTGGAAAATCCATTTCGCCGCGCATCATTCTGTCAATGGTCTCTGCCGAAAGTTCCGGCATATCCGGCATCACAGGGGCAATGCGCGGCAGGCGCAAACGCGACTTCGTAGCATCAACCCCGTCACGGCGAACATAGCGTTCCGCATCACCCTGATAGGCCACATAGTCCCACGGCGGTGTTGTTCCGGGTGTCGTGGCGATGAAACGACGCCGCTGCTGGCTGGCAATCACCTCGGCCATCAGCGCTTCCGGATCATAACCCTGCAATGCAATCCCACGAAGATCCTCAAGGGCCTTGGCATGCATGGGATCGGTGGCGAGATTCTGAAGCTCGTGCGGGTCGGCCACCAGGTCGAACAGCAAATCAGGCTGCCCATAGGTAAAGAAATATTTGTAACGCCCTTTCCTGACCATGCGGCAGGGCACGCATGGTCCAATCGCCAGATAGTCGCTGATTGCGATATCTGGCCAGTTCCTGTCATCTCCATCCAGCAGCGCCGTGATTGAATTGCCCGCCAGCCCGGCAATCAACTCATCCGGCAAGTCTGCCGCGCCGCCACCAAGATCAATCAAGGTCGGCGCGAGATCGACAAGTGAGCTGTTGGCCTCCACCCGCGCGCCACGTTGCCCACCCGGCACAGACACAATCAGTGGTACCCTGGCGGACCATTCCCAAAAACACTGTTTGAACCACATGCCACGCTCACCCAGCATTTCGCCATGGTCCGACGTAAACATGACTATCGTGTTCTCGCGAAGGCCTGTGTCCTCGAGCTGGTCGAGCAGCCTGCCGATTTTCTCATCAAGATAGGAGATCATCGCAAAATAGGCGTGGCGGGTCTTGCGCAGATGTTCCTCGGTTACAGTATGCCGGTGCCGCCCATGGGCAAAAAACAGAGATTTTGAAAAATAATCGAGTTCGGCAAAGGGGATTGCCGGCACATCGGGAAGACCGATTTCCTCATGTTCATAGAGATCCCAATATTGCTGCGCGACATTGAACGGTGTGTGGGGGCTGGTAAATGAAACCACGCCGAAAAATGGCTTTGCATCCTCCTGCCTCGCAATATCGAAAATCTTGCGGCGCGCTTGGAACTCGACATCATCATCATAATCCTCCTGCATGGTGCGCACACAGGGACCCGCCTCGACAACGCCGTTGAGCGCGGTTCCTGAAGGAACAAAGGCAGGGCCTGCCGACCAGTCGGCGATCCACTGGTAATCTGCAGGATAGACGTCTGTTGTCAGGCGTTCCTCGAAGCCATGCAACTGGTCGGGGCCGATGAAATGCATCTTCCCGGACAGAAAGGTCTGATAGCCGAGCGCGCGCATGAAATGCGCCATCGTCGGTAATGAGGAGGGTATCTCGTTGGCGTTGTCATACACCCGGATTTCCGGGCTGTGTTTGCCGGTCAGCATGGAGGCGCGGCTGGGAACACACAGTGGGTTGTTGGAGTAATGGTTGCAAAAGGTGACACCCTCTGAGGCAAGGCGTTCGAGGTTTGGGGTTTTGCAGACCCTGTTGCCATAAAGGGACAGAGCCTGCGCAGCCAGCTGGTCGGCCATGATCATCAGGATATTGGGTTGTTGTGTCATCCTTGCTCGTCTCCCGGTGGTTGCAGGCCAAATCTATGATAGGCCTCTTGCGGCGCATCAAGCATGGCCATGTTCGTAATGATCTGCTGGCAAAGACGGGCTGTAATTTTGGGGTCATCCAGCGGTGTTGTCTGTCCGGGGTCGGTGTCCAGATCGTATAAGGCCGACTGCATGTCCTCAAACTCCATGCCCTGAACTTCGACCGGTTTGCCATCATGACCTGTTTTTGGATCCAGCTTCAGCACCGGCGCACCCTTGGTAAAGGAAAAGGACGGATGCAAGGTGGCGCCGACCAGATCGCCAATGGAAAAGCGTTCGGTCATGCGTGTTGGCATCAGGGTATATTCATGCAGCGAGTCGGCCTCGGGCAGCGTGGGGTAGCGAAAATAGCTGTATCGTCCGTCGCACACATTCACGGCTGCCCCGAAATAGCCGAAGATTACACTGTCACGCTTGCCGTCATCGCCTCGCAGCAGCGGGATCAGGGAATGACCGGTGACATCATCAGGGATCGCCAAACCGGCCATGTCGAGGAATGTCGGCATCAGGTCGGTTGTCTGGGTCAGCGCCTGCCGCCGGCTTCCGCCCTCTTTGGCAAAGTCGGGGTGATAGATCATGAGCGGGATGTGCGCGATCTCGTCATAGACCGGCATCCGGTTCTTCGCCCACCAGTCATGCTCGCCAAGCAGGAATCCATGATCGGTGGTCAGCACAAGAGCGGTATCGGCCCACAGATCATATTTGTCGAAGATATCCAGAAGCTTGCCGAAATATTCATCTGTCATGGTGACAAGGGCGGCATAATTCGCCCTCAACTCGGCTATTTCCTCGGGCGTTTCCTTTACCCGGTCATAGATCGGCCAGTCGAGGATCGGCCCATCATAGGAGGTTTTGTATCTGTCACGGAACCGGGGCGGCGCATGGAACGGCTCATGCGGGTCAAAACATTCAAGCTGCAGAAGCCAGTTATCAGACTGGTGATTTTGTTGAAGAAACTCGTCCGCGAGCGCAAAAAGCTGCGGTGAACAATAGTCAGCCTCATCCACCATGAAGTTCCTGTTGATCATGTAATTGGTGCGGTGCTGCTGCATTGGATGAAAGGCTGACTTTAGCTTGTCATGGTCGGGCGCAACCTCCGCTTTCCAGCGATCAATGGCCTGTCCCCTGACAAGCTCCCAAGAGGAATAGCGCTGGTGATAGGTCGCCCCACCATCAGCGAAGTAATGATGATGGTCGGTAACAAGGTGTGTGTAGACACCGTTCTGCTTCATAATTTCCGGGAAGGAGTCATCAAACGGCTCCAGTGGGCCCCAGCTGCGATGCAAAAAATGGCTGCGACCGGTGTGAATGTCGCGGCGTGCCGGCATACAGGGAAGGCTGCCGACATAGTGATTGTCAAAGGTGACAGCACGCTGTTGGAACCGCGAGAAGTTTGGCGTATGGATCGTCTTCGCGCCGTAGGGCTCCATTGCAGTCCGGTTGAGCGAGTCCAGAAGGACAAAAACGATCTTCATTGCGGCGTGATCCTGCGTGACATCTATATCCAGACTGGTGAAACGAGCTATTCTGCAACCTGTTGAACAATCGTTTGCTTATCAGTCCCACCATAGTATTATCAAGCCTAGACACAAACAAAAAATGACCTATGGTTAAAATTTTGCAAATTCCAACAAGCTGCGGCGCCACGCGAATGGCGGATGAGTGAGTTGCGCAGAAGCGTGCCTAGCGCCAAACCAGAGCCGGATATGACCAATCAGAATAAAGCGACGGTAAACCTCAAGGAAATCGCGAGGCTGGCGAACGCGCATGTTTCGACTGTGTCGCGGGTTTTGCGCAATGATCCTTCGCAAAGGGTCGGCCAGGAAATGCGCGAGCGGATCCACGCCATCGCCAAGGATCTGGGCTATTCACCCAATATTCATGCCAGAAGCCTGCGGTCCAAGAAGAGCCGCGAAATATGTATCCTGTTTCCACAGGTCGACAACCCGGCCTTCATTCCGATGGTGGAGGGAGCATCCAGCGCCTGCCGGGCCAGGGGGTACTTCCCCTATATCTATTTTACCGCAAAGGGTGAGCCGATTGAGAGTGTGCTGGCTGATTTGCACAGCATGGGCCATTTTGGCGGTTTTCTTGCGGTGACTTTTGACAATAACGAAATCCTGCTGAAGACATCGCGGACTGTCGGCAGAAATCTGGTGTTGCTGAACACCCGTGCCGAGGGGGGTGATGTCAACTGTGTCTGGCTGAATACCTACAAGGCAATGGTCATGCTGACTGAACATTTGCTGGCGCAGGGGCATCGCAATATAGGCTACATCAGTGGCGAGCGTGGCGGGTTCAATGCTGATGAGCGCTTCCGCGGCTTTCTCGACGCGCATGAAAAGTTTGGTGTTCAACCACATGAGGAAGTGCTGTTTCACGCCGGATATGACTATGCCGTTGGCGAGGATTCCATGCGTCGGATCTTGGCTTCTGGCGTGCCATGCTCTGCGGTCATCGTGTCCATGCTGACCTGTGCGGCCGGCGCCTACAGCGTTCTACAGCGCAAAAATCTTGTGATTGGCCGTGATATGGCGATGGCCACACTGCATCGCGGTGTTCTGACAGATGCGCTGGGTCTCACCCATGTTCGCCTTCCCACGTTTGAGGTCGGGTTCGAGGGCACGAACGCACTGCTTGACATCATCGAGGAGAAGCGAGGGCATGTTCAGATCCAGCTCGAACCCCTTGAACTGGTTGCCCGCAAATCGACGACCTTTCCCTATGAGGCAAAGCATTAGTGAGGAATGACATGAGCAAGCAGCCGAACATTCTCGTAATTATGGTTGACGAACTCGCGCCGCAGTTCATGCCAGATTATGGCCATCATGTAGTGCAGACACCAAATATCTCGAGGCTTGCTGCACGCGGCACCGTGTTTGACAATGCCTATACAAGCTCACCCCTGTGTGCGCCGGCAAGAGCGTCGTTTATGACAGGCAGGCTCTGCCCCGATATCAACGCCTATGACAATGGCGCTGAATTGCCTGCATCAGTGCCTACAATTGCGCATTTTCTCCGATCCCTTGGCTACCAGACGTCACTCATCGGCAAGATGCACTTTATCGGTCCGGATCAACTCCATGGTTTTGAAGAGCGTCTGACGACCGACATTTATCCAGCAAATTTTTCATGGACGGCAAACTGGAATGCCAGCCTTACCGAGCCCAGCCCTGCAGGCGCGACCGTCAGGCCTGTTCTTGAAGCCGGCCCCTGTATTCGCTCGATGCAGATGGATTATGACGACGAGGTTTCAAACAAGTCTGTTCAGAAGCTCTATGACCTGGCGCGCAACGGTGAAAGCGACAAGCCCTTCTTTGTAGTGTCCTCTTTCACACATCCGCATCCTCCCTTCACCATTCATCAAAAATACTGGGATATGTATGATCACGATGAAATCGATCTGCCGAAGATTGAGGAAATCCCGCTCGAGCAAAAGGATGCAGGCAGCCAATATCTCTATTTCTCGCACCAGTACAATAGCTATCCGATCAACGAGGAAGACCTCAGGAACGCAAGACACGCCTATTATGCGATGATCTCCTACACCGATGCCCTGATCGGCAGACTGCTCGATACGCTTGAGGAAACCGGACTGGATGACAATACGGTCGTGGTTTTTGTATCAGATCATGGTGAAATGCTTGGTGAGCGTGGCATGTGGTACAAGATGTCCATGTTCGAACATTCGGTTCGTGTCCCGATGATCTTTTCCGGCACCGGCATTGCCAGCGGACGCGATGGGGACAACACGTCACTCATCGATATCGTGCCGACACTCATCGAGCTGGCCGGTGGCAAGGTCGAGGATATGCCGGTAAAGCTCGCTGGCCGATCTTTGAAGCGGGCGGTTGTCGGCGATTGCTCCGATATGCGTGGTCGCGATGGCGAGGATGCCGCAGTTGTTTCCGACTTCTCTGCAGGCGGCGCTCCAGGTCCAGTTCGCATGGTAAAGCAGGGGTCATACAAGCTCATCATGACCTACGGCTATGAGCCGCTGCTCTTCAATCTGGAAGAAGATCCGCAGGAGTTGAACAATCTGGCCGAGGATCCGGCGCATGCCAAGAGGCTGGCGGACCTTCAGGCTATCGCACTACAGAACTATGATCCCGGCGAATATGATGCACGGATCAGGCAAAGCCAGAGGGAGCGCATTTTCCTGCGTGGCCTCTCCGAGGAATCGGAAACTGATCCCAACTGGGCCTTCGTCGCGCAGCCTGGAGACGCAGACCGGTTTGTCCGTGGAGGTGGTCTGAAGAAGGGGGCCCACGCTACCAAGGCGCGCTATCAGTTTCCCAAAAAGTCCCCCGCCACGCCGACACCGAATGCCGAACTAGATCCTTCGATTATTCCCCCACCCCGGATCCAGCGATAGTTTTGCAGAAGCAATAAACGCTGGCCGGTTTTTGATTTGTCCTAATGGACCCTTTGTGTCTCGTTCCTTCAGGAAGCTGCTGAGGCTCTGGCGCCGAACAGGCCTGCCGAGCGGCCAATCAGGATGGCCCCGGCCACAAAGCACGCCCAATGGATTATCGGCAGGGTAAATAGCAGGCCGATGCCGATCGCAAAGCGGAGCAGGCTTTCGACGATTGTCATCGGTTTCTGGTCAAATCTGGCGAGGGCGGTACTGACAAGCCAGATCATCATGATCACTCGCGGAAAGACAACTGCAGCGTCGAGCAGATCAAAATATTCAGAGAAGATAATGCAGGGATAATACACAAAGATGAAGGGGATCAGAAACTTTGCAAACCCAAGGCGGATCGCCATCACGGCTGTGGCAAGCGGTTTTGAGCCCGCGATCGGCGCCGCCGCATAAGCTGCCAGTGCCACCGGTGGGGTGATCGAAGACGCTACGCCGTAATAGAAAATGAACAGATGCGCCAGCAGGAGCGGGATATCGAAATTCTCGATGGCCGGCCCCATGATCAGCACGATAATCAGATAGGCGGGCAATGTCGGCATGCCCATGCCCAGAACCAGAGCGCCGAGCATCGAGAAGAACAGGGCAAGAAACAGGCTGTTCTCACTCACTCCCAGAATGAGATTGGCGAACCGTAGCCCGACACCGGTCATATTCACCACGCCGACAATGATACCGATGGCTGCAATGGCGACCAGCAGTTTACCGCCAGCCTCGCCAGCCTTTTGAAAGCTGCGCAGAATACGAAGCGGGTCCTTGCGAAGCTCGGGGTTGATGAAGCCAAAAATGAAAGCCGTTATGATGCCAAAGAACCCTGCATTGGGTGCGGACCGGCCGATCACCAGAACAGTGATAATGACGACAATAGGCGCGACAAACATCAAGGCATCGAGCATGGTTTGACGTGTCACACTGAATGTTCTGGATTGATCGACCTCGATCTTGGACTTCTTGGCCTCAATGACAACACTGATGAAAAGGCTCAGATAATAAAGGAAGGCCGGCACAATCGCGGCGATGGCGATCGTCAGATAGGAAATCTCTGTCAGCTCTGCCATCAGGAACGCAGCCGCACCCATGATAGGTGGAACAATCTGACCGCCGCTTGAGGCTGTTGCCTCAATACCGCCGGCAAATTCAGGCTTGAAACCGCGCTCCTTGGTAAGCGGGATTGTGAAAGTGCCTGTGCCAACGACATTCGCTACGGTGCTGCCGCTCATCGTGCCGAACAGGCTGGAGGCGACAATCGCTGCATGTGCCGGGCCGCCCCGTGTCCGCGAGGTCAGGAACATCGAAATGTTCAGCAACGCCTTGCCGGCACCGGTGCCTTCGAGAAGGTTTCCGAGAACGACAAAGATCCAGACGACGCTAATGACAATGAGGGTCACATTTCCGAAGATGCCTGAATATCCGTACCAGATACTCTCTGAAAGTTCTTCAATCGTGAACCCGGTATGTTTGAAGATTGACGGCAGATAGGGCCCTACAAACAGATAGACAACGCTGAGAGCGGCAATGATGAAAAGAGGCAGTCCCCAGATCCGGCGTGCAAATTCAAGCAGCACCAATATGCCGACCACGCCAAGCCAATGATCAAGACCGGTCAGACTGTAGAAACCGGTTTCAATTTCATTCTGCACCATGATGAAATTGACGAGTGCGGCGGTGGCAATCAGCATCAGGGCACCATCGACCAAAAACCTCAACGGCTTGTGTTGGGCAATCCACCGATTTGTCGACGGGAACAGGAAGAATGAGATGCCTACACTCAGGAAAAGACATGTGGCCACATATTCGTTCTGGCTAAAGATGCCAAAGCCAGCCGCGTAGATCGCGATACTGGCAATTGCAAGGCTGAAGGCCCCAAGGACAAGCGCCATGATTCACAAACCTCTCGGATGCAGAAGAAACCAGCGGGAATAGACTGAAATAAATCTCCTGCCCGGCCCTGGGGCCGGGCAGGAGGAAAGCGTTTTACTTTGCGTCAGCCGGGATCAGGTTGGCCGGAATATCAAAGCCGGCCTCCTTGTAGTATCTGTATGCGCCGGCATGGAGAGGCGCGATCATCTGCGAGAAAACCGTGTCCTTCGTCACTGAACGCAGCACTGGAGCAACAGCATAGAATTCGTCCATGTTTTCCCACATGGCTTTCGTCATGTCATAGATCATCTGCTCATCGGCCGAAGCGGATGCGCCCATTACATGCCAGAAAGCCAACCCCAGGACATCTTCATCGCTGTTGGTCTGGCCGGAATAGGTGCCGCGCGGGATGACCGCGACATTCTGTCCCTTGAGGGCAAGCTTGCCTCCAGCCTGGTCTACCTGTTCCTGGCTTAGGCCAAGAAGGGTGAATGTGCGGTTGCTTCCAAACTGCTGGACAATGGAACTTCCTGTCGGTGCTGGCCGTGCATAAACATCGACTTGACCATCTGCAAAAGCCTGGCCACCCTGTGGCCAGCCGAGCTTGACCCCCTCGTAGTCAGCGCCATCCTCATATCCAAGACCTGCTTTCAGAATTCTGACAGAGGTCGCGCTTGCGGCACCTGAAGGGGGACCAAGGTATATTTTCTTACCCTTCACATCGGCCAGCGTTTTCAGGCCAAGATCGCCCTGGGCCAGGAAGTGATAGATGCCGGCCTCATAGCTGAAAACCGAACGCAGATTGGCGGCAAGCTCGGCGGCATTGTCCATCTTCGAATACATGGCGCGCTTGTTCTGCATGTGACCCACGGCGGCCACCGGCATCGGCGCGATCAGGATCTTGCCCTCGGCAAGTCCTATCATGGATTTGGTCAGGGTCTGTGATGCGTCGATCTGCAGCTGATAATCAGTATGTGCTGTCGCCACCTTGTCGAAGGCAACGGTTGCCACATAGGCTCCGCTTCCCGGACTCGCGGTTTGAGCCTTCACCAGTTCCTTGGCCAATGACAACTGTGAACCAAGGGTCAGAGACGCAACCGCGGCCAGCGCCACCGCACCATTTTTGAACATTGAGTACATTTTAACCTCCTCCACAACAAACTTGAACAATCGATTGCCTAAAAAACTCTGTCTGAAAAAAGGTGAAGAAGCAAATGCTTTCTTTCCTTTTGCTGATGCAAAATACAGGAAGATTACGAGCTCTGCTTTCCGCCAGAAATAACGCCGGAATCGGTGTCCATGCCCCCGGTATCAATATGCCTTCCTTGCCGGTAGGTTTGATGGGTTGGCATGGACCCCCTCGGTTAGCTGTAGATCTCGCTTGAATATCGGGTGGCAAGAAACACTTCCAGGCCCTCGATGCCGCCTTCATGTCCATAGCCGCTGAATTTCAGGCCACCAAAAGGCGTTTCCACTGAATGCACATGCAGTGAATTGATGGCCAGCATGCCGGCTTCGATCTCCTTTTTCAGAACACCGGCAGTTTTCGCACTTCTGGTAAAAGCATAGGCGGCCAGTCCGAACGGCAGGCTGTTGGCCCTGTCGATCACCTCTTCAAGTGACGAGAAGCGGGCGGTGGGCGCAATGGGTCCAAACGGCTCTTCGCTCATGATCCTTGCCGTGTCCGGTACCTCCTGAAGCAATGTCGGAGCAAAGAAGCTTCCCTCGCTCTGGATGCGGGATCCGCCAACCAGAAGTTCGGCACCCTTGCTGACGGCATCCGAGACAAATCCATCCATGATGTCGATACGGCGTTCTGCCACCAGCGGGCCCATATTCATATTCTCATCAAGGCCGTCACCAACCTTTACCGCCTCAACCTGTTCCTTGAACAGGGCCAGGAACCTGTCATGGATACTCTCCTGAACAAAAAACCGTGTCGGTGAAATACAGACCTGCCCGGCATTGCGAAACTTGCCGGCTGCGCAGAGTTTTGCGGCCGCCTCAATGTCGCAATCCTCAAAGACCATCACCGGTGAATGACCGCCAAGTTCCATGGTGCAGCGGATCATGTTCCGCGCCGCCAGTTGCTGCAGATGGATGCCAACGGGAACGCTTCCTGTGAAGCTGAGCTTGCGCGGGATCGGGGAGGCGAGAAGATGCTCCGAGACTTCCGGCGGCACGCCAAAAACGATATTCAGAACACCGGCAGGCAGGCCTGCATCCGTCAGCGCACGGCCAATGGCGATGGCCGTTGCCGGGGTTTCCTCGCTTGGCTTGATGGTGATGGAACAGCCGGCGGCCAGAGCGCCCGCCACCTTGCGCATGGTATTGGTCGCTGGAAAATTCCAGGCAACAAAGGCCACCACGGGCCCGACTGGTTCCTTTCGGGCCTCATGCTGCATGTTCGGAAAGCGTGATGGGATAATCCGGCCATAGACCCGCTTTCCTTCCTCGGCATACCAGCGCAACAGATCGATCGCGACGCGAAGCTCGATCCGGGATTCACCGATCGGCTTGCCCATTTCACGCGTCAGATTGGCGCTGATATCCTCGAACCTTTCATCGAGTAGACGTGCTGCCTTTTCCATGATGTCCTGGCGGCTGTGCGGCGTCATCTTTCGCCAGACATTGAACCCGTCAAGGCTGCTCTGCAAAGCTGCATCAAGATCGGCCGGGCTGGCATGAGGCAGGGTCCCTATGGTGCTGCCATCTGCCGGACAAATAACCGGTTCATTCTTGCCTGAACTGCCGTCGGTCCATTCGCCGGCGATAAGCATCTTCAAATCTGGATAGGACATTCGGCTCTCCTGTTATGGTCTGGTGGACAGAGGCAGTAATTTGACAGTTTTTGTAATCTAGGATGCGGACAGTATCATGTCTGCAGCCTTTTCGGCGATCATATAGGTGGGGGCGTTGGTGTTTGCCGATGTGATGACCGGCATGACAGATGCATCGACAACCCGCAAGCCCTCAATGCCGCGTACCTTAAGGTCAGGCGTGACAACCGCATCCTCGTCAACGCCCATGCGACAGGTGCCGGTGCAGTGATATACCGTGCCGCCACCCTGCCGTGCCGCATCAAGAATTTCGTCGTCGGTCTTGACGTCCGGTCCCGGTACCATCTCGACATCCCACAGATGGCGGAAACCCGGCTGCTGATAGATATCGCGAAGCATCTTTATACCGGCGACAATGGTTTTCTGATCAAGCTCGGTGCCCAGGTAATTCGGATCTATTCTTGGATCTGCAGCGGGGTCTTTCGAGACAATGTCCACCCGGCCACGCGACTCTGGGTGACACTGCCAGACCGCGGCGGTGAATCCTGAATAGCGGTGCAGGGGGTCTCCGGGTTTGTCAACCGAGAGCGGCATCACATTGAACTGGATGTCAGGCGCAGCGGTCGGCGCATGTTCGGTGCGGGCGCCGCCGCCAACCTGGCCGGCGCCAACTGTCAGCGCCCCCCGTCCCCGAATGACCCAGTCCAGCCCCATCTTTGCGAGGGAAATCGGGTTGCGGACCTGATTGTTCAGCGATTTAGTGGTTTTCATCCTGACGATGGTTCGCATCTGATAGTGATCCTGCAGATTGCCGCCAACAGCGGGCCGGTCGACAATAACTGGAATCCCCAGTTTCTTCAGTAATTTACCTGGGCCAATACCTGATATTTGCAGAAGTTGCGGCGACTGGATGGCGCCAGCACTGAGAATGACCTCCTGGTGTGCCATTATCTCCATTGTTTCACCATTGTGGCGGAGCTTTATGCCTTTTGCCTGCCGATTAGAGATAACGATTCTTTCTACCAGCACATTGGTCATGACCGTGAGGTTTTGCCGATTCATTGCCGGCTTGAGGAATGCCTTGGCCGCACTGCTGCGCCACCGGCGTCCGATCGAGAGGTGATAGGCACCCACGCCATGTGTGGTGACACCATTGAAATCACCATTGCGGGGCAGGCCAAACTGGCTGGCTGACCGCAACCAGGCCTCGCAATAGGGATGATCGTTGCGAAGCTGTGAGACCTGAAGCTCGCCATGGCTTCCATGATATTGTGACGGCGGTCCGGCAAATGATTCGAGGCGCCGAAAATAGGGAAGCACCTCATTGAAGGACCAGCCGTTATTTCCAAGTGCCGCCCACTCATCAAAGGTGTCTTTCTGGCCACGAATGAAAATCAGTCCATTGATGCTGCTTGAGCCTCCAACCACTTTGCCGCGGGGCCAGTCGATCGAGCGGCCGGCGGTGCCTTCGCAAGGCGTGGTGGCAAAATGACGTGAGACCGATGGGTTGTTGATCGATCTGAAATATCCCACCGGCAGTTTCAGCCAGAAATCTTGATCCCAGCCGCCCGCCTCCACCAGCAGGACGTTATTGTCTGGTCTGGCTGACAGCCTGTTTGCCAGAAGACAGCCCGCCGAGCCGGCGCCAACAATGATGTGGGTGAATGGGCCATCAATGGGCTTCATGGAGAAAAACCTAAACATTCTATATTTATTATGTTATAAGCTTTATATTATGTCGGCGGGTCTGGCAAGCCCTTTGGTCTCGCGAGGGGAGGTCCGGCGGGGCGGGCAGCCGTCATTCGGGATGGGTTATTCTGCTCCGGGAGGTTTTCAAATGAAGGACGTTGGCTTGGCCCTTGATCGAACCCAGCCATTGCCGCTGTATTACCAGACATATGAGGTGTTGCGCTCGCAGCTTGCCAACGGCATCTGGAAGGTCGGAGACTTTTTGCCACCAATTCCCGACCTGGCCTCCCGTTTCAGTGTGTCTGTGGTGACCATTCGTCAGGCTCTTGATCTGCTGCGGCAGGATGGCTTGGTCCGTTCTGAACGTGGCCGTGGCACCTCGGTATTGGCGGGCAAGGTGGGTGTCCGGCCATTGGATCTCAAATCTAAAGTGAGTGACCTGATCCGGCTTTATGAAGATGACAGTCCAGAGCAGGAGCCTCTTGACGAAGGCGTTGCCATGCCGGCCCTGTCGGAATCGGATTTCAATCTTTGCAAATCCTATTTCTTTATCAAGCGGGCGCATGTTCGTGACGGTATGCGATATTGTCTGATCACGCTTCATATCGAGGAAGAGTTGTTCCGAAGGAACGAGGCGGACTTCCGCCAGAGGCTGGCATTGCCGGTATTGTTTGAAAGCGTGGATCTGAAAATCGGGCGGGTCTGGCAGACGCTGACGATCGAAAAAGCCGACCATATGGTTGCTGCCTCGTTGAAAATTCTGCCGGGTGATCCGGTTGCCAGGGTCAAACGCTATATTACCGATAGTTCGAACAGTCTGATTTACTTCGCAGAAGCGTATAATCGGCATGACTGCGTCCAGTACAGGATGGAGTTGAAGGCATGATCAGGATCGAGCGGCTGGAGGCTGTCGTCTGTCGTTATCCTCTGGAAACGCCGGTACAGACCTCCTTCGGGTTGATGGCCGATGCCAACCCACTAAGAAGCGAGCTTGTAGGTGACCTCTTGTCCAAGGAACGGGGAAGGGCATGTCTTGGGCATGCGCCCGGCCTTGGTTATGAGCCAGATCTGGATTTTGTTCGGCAATACAGGGTCTGTTAGCCACATCTTGTGGCATGGGAATATCCGAACCGTTTTATAGGGAGGGAATTGTGGGGCTGCATATTGAAAACACCGACGCTTCGTTTGGTGCCTTTGTGACCGGCGTTGATCTGACCAAGGACCTGTCGTCTGATCTTGTTGCAGAATTGCGCGGTCTATGGCTTGAACACAAAGTGATTGCCTTTCCCGATCAGCAGATGAGCGACGGGGATCTGGAGCGGTTTTCTCTGTATTTTGGTGAATTTGGAGAGGATCCCTTTCTTGGACCTATTGAAGGCCACGAAAACATCGCTGCCATACAGCGTAACGCGGATGAGACAACGCCTATCTTTGCAGAGAATCTGCATTCCGACTGGAGTTTTCTGGATGTACCGCCTGCCGGGACGTGCCTTTTTGGCATAACAATACCCCCTGCGGGCGGCAATACCCTGTTTGCTGACCAGGTGGCTGCTTATGAAAATCTGCCAGATAACCTGCGCGAACAGGCGGATTCGCTTGTTGCAATCCATTCAGCCGAAAAAGGCTACGCGCCCGATGGAAAATTCGGCGCGGCTGATAAGGCTAAAGGACGGTCGATGAATATCATCACCAGTGAATCAGCAAGCAGGCAAACACAGCATCCCTTTGTGCGAACACATCATGAGACGGGACAAAAGGCGCTGTTTTCATCGGCCGCCTATATCCAGGGCTTTGTGGGGTTTGACCAACAGGAAAGTGAGCAGTTGCTCGCGATGTTCTATGAATATCAAAGTGCCGAGGAGGTACTCTATTCCCACAGATGGTCCGCCAACATGCTGGTCATGTGGGATAACCGGTCGCTTCTTCATGCGGCAACCGGCGGCTATGACGGTTATGACAGGCTGCTTCATCGCACTACCGTCGCTGATACGCGGTTCTAGCTGGTTTGATTCAAAGGAACGCGAGATAGGTGTGCCTGTTGAAGATGCCACGCGGGATTGGGCCAGTATAGGCGCGTTCATTGCCGCTTTGCAGAAAGGCGTAATGCCCGCCTTATGCAATTGGTGCATTCAGCCGTCCTCACACCGATTTATCGGAATCTTGCCTGAACACCGGAAGGTGGGCCGAAGAATGATGGCGTGATCAATAGATAGATCCGACCGGAGCTGTCTTCGCGATGCTAGATTCCGGCGTCGAAGATGATGTCTGCCGGGCGGCTCTGATCTATCACCAGCCGGCAGTTCGGCAGATCGTTGGTGTCGCATTTCGACTGTGCCACATCTTCTGACAGGCCAAGATCCAGCCAGCGTGTGCGCAGCCTTTGTGCCAGCGTTTCAAATCTGCAGCGTATGGTGATGGACAGATCGAACAGCCCCTCAAGCTCGCGCCATGAAGGATCATCCAGAAGCAGATAATTTCCCTCTACCAGAATGATCTGTGATGCGGCGGGCACCATGCGTGCAGAGGCATAGGCGCGATCAGCGGGGCGGTCGAAGACAGGCACGGCCACATCACCGGCGGGCAAAGCCCGCAGGCGGCTCAGCGTTGCGGCAAGTCCCCCCACGTCAAAGGTGTGCGGGGCGCCCTTGCGGGCCCGCACGCCCCATTCATCCAGAATGGCATTGTCATAATGAAACCCGTCCATTGGCACGATCTCGCAGCCGTTTGGATGGATGACGTCGATCTCGGTCTTCACAATGTCGGCAAGGGTTGATTTGCCACTGCCGGGAGGGCCGGCAATCGCCACAATCAACCGGTGGCCGGATGCCTGGTCGACAATCCTTTGCGCCAGTATTTTGCTGCTGGTGACCGTTTCAGGCATCGGCTATCCCTTCACGAAATCCGGCCGCCTCGAAATACCGCCTCACACAGCGTTGCACATGCTGTGTGATCAGCAAGGCAGGGTCATCCGGCATCGCCCCGAACTCCATACCCATAAAGGCCTGGGATATAAGGGTTTCCGGCATGCCTGCGGATCTGAGGGAGGCCAACAGAAGGTCCAGCGCAATGGACACATCCTCAATCGCCCAGTAATAGCGAATACGGTCACTGTAGCTGTAGGTCTTCAACAGATCGATTTCCTGATCGGTGCCGCGGTAATAATCCTGCCAATATTCAGGGTTTGTATCCATCTGTTCGTTTATGACCCGGCGAATGCCCGAGGCGCTGTCGGGGCAAAGCTGATCCTCCAGGGTGGCCAGCGCAAAGATGGCCTCACGAAATCTGAATGTCAGCTCCGGCCCTACCTTCAAAAAGAAAAAATGACAGCCAACCAGATCGGCCAACGCTTCGGTTGACTGATAGTCCGTCGAATGGGCTTCGAAGACCAGATTGTCGACAGCGCGAATGGCATCGCGAAGGTGATGGGCCTTTTCCGGCGCAAAGGGATAGATGGAGGTATGTCCAAAATCCACACCAGGCTGCGTTACAACCGAAATGATGCGCTGCCAGGCAGCATCCAGCCCGCGCGCCGACCAGGCATCCTTGTGGGTCTGCAAGGTTCGCAAGAAATTCGATACAGGGGTTACATCAAGCGTCGCGGGTTCCTCGGTTTCGCCGCCTGGGATGGGAACCTCGGTTCCGATGATATAGACCAGCCTGTCCGGAAAGGGTGAATGCGCCTCGGCAACGGCGCACAGGTCTGCAGAGCGGTCGGCGATCTGTTCAAAGCTTGGATTGGCCTCTCCGCCACAGGCCATGCTGGCATCGAGATGGATCTTCGTGAAACCTGCCTCCACATAGAGCCTGACAAGCTCGCACGCCTTTTCCATGGCGCTCTCAACAGGTTCAGATTTCCAGGGATTTGGCCCAAGATGATCACCGCCGAGAATGAGCTGGCTTGTTGGAACACCACACTCCGCAGCCATTTGATGCACCCAAGTGACGAATTCATCCGGTGTCATGCCGGTATATCCGCCATCCTGATTGACCTGATTGCATGTGGCTTCGATCACGGTCGGAAAGCCGGTTTTGGCGGCGTAGGCCAGAACCGCCCGCAACACATATTCATTGGCGGTGCAGAAACAGGGAAGCCCAACGACCTGTCCAGCGCGGTGCCGGGCAATAAGCTGCGTAACAGAAGTCATTTCGACGCCATTCCAGTCTGATTTTCATTCACGAATTCATCAAGCCGCCGTTGATCAAACACACCTTCCATTGGGCCTCTCCTTGTTACGGCGAGGGCACCGGCTGCTGCCGCATATTGCAGCGCCTGCCGGGGGGGCGTGCCGCGAAGCCAATGCGCCGTGAAGGCCCCACAAAAACTGTCGCCGGCACCGGTAGGATCAATTTCATCAACCGCAAAGGACGGTATCTCGATGGCATCATTCGCGTCATGGTAACAGGCGCCGGCCGCACCATTCTTGTGGACAATGGCGGTCACGCCGCCGGCAATCAGCTCATTGATGGCCGCGTCCTCGTCCATTGACCCGGTCAGTAACATAAGCTCTTCTCCGCTTGGCAGGAAGAGATCCGTGAGATCGAGCGCTTGTTTCAAAGCCACCTCCAGCCCGGGGGTAGCCAGCATTTCCTTGCGCAGATTGGGATCAAAGGAAACCGTGCCGCCCCTGGCTTTGATGGCCGCGGCCGCCGCAAGATTGAGATCGGCAAATGCTGGGCTGGACAGCGAGGATCCCATGATGTGGATATGATCGGCCGCGCCCATCAATTCCGGGGCCTGTGCCGATGCATCCAATGTCCCACAGGCGCTGTGTTGGATATTGAATACGAAATCCCGTGATCCATCGGTACGATACCGCACAAAAGCGCTTCCGGTCGGGCGTTCGCTGTCGATCCTGACCCCTGAGATGTCGACGCCATCCCCCTTCAGCCGGTCTAGATTGAGGTGGCCGAAATCGTCATCGCCAACGGCCGAGATGATGGCAACCGGCTGTCCCAGTCTGGCGGCCTGGCTGGCATAAATGGCCGGCGCGCCGGAAGGGAAGGGGCCCGTCAGGGGCTGTGGCTGCCGAAACCCCTCACCTTCACTGTCCGCCATGATCTCGACAAGGATCTCTCCGATTACCAAAATCTTCTTCATGAGCTGCCCTGTTTTCGCCGCCGCCGTGAAATTTCCGCCGACCTCCCTCCCGGAACCCGGTTGCAGGCGTCCGATGGAAGGCTTGACGACCCCTCTTTAGGTTGCATACTGTCAACATAGAACTATGCGCCCGTAAAGAATTTTCTTCTGGAAAATTGTGCATCGGCTCGGAATTGTCGCCAACATTCAATCATGAAGGACAGTGATATGGATGGAAAAAAGATCAGAAACATGACTGAATTCTCCGAGGCAATCGGGGTCTCCAGACCGACTGTTTCAAAATATTTTCATGATCCGGACAGTGTGCGCGAGACGACGAGACGGAAGATCGAGGCCGCCATCGCGGAATATGACTACCACCCCAATCTCTTTGCCATAAATCAGAACCGCAAATCCACGAAGACTATCGGCATCATGGTGCCCTATCTGGCAGACCCGTTCTTCGGCGAGATGGTTCGTATCCTTGAGCGGTTGTGCATCGACAGGGGGTTCTGGCCGATTGTCTTCAGCGCGCACGGGCAACAGGCGCTGGAGAATGATGCATTGTCGACGCTGCAATCGCTGCGCCCTGCCGGCGCGTTGATTGCCCCGCTTGGACGAAGTTCCGATCTGGGGACAATCGAGCGTTTCACCAGAGAGGTGCCGACAGTCATCTTTGACAGCAATGTTGAAGTGGGCGCGGCCTTTGTGGGTTCAAACAATTTCCAAAGCATTGGAATTATTGTCGAATATCTCTGTCGGACTGGGGAGCCCCCAAGCTTTTTTGAAATGCCGCCGGTCAATCCGAATGCCAGTACGCGCCGGGAGGCCTTCATTCAGGCGATGGAACGTTTGGGCCATCAGCCGCGCGTCATCCAGGTTGACGGAACGGGGTGGGATTTCGAGAAAATAGGTTTTGAAGAAGGGCGGCGTCTGATTCGGGAGGCGGCTTTGCCATCGGCAACCATTCTGTGCAGCAATGACCGGCTTGCCATTGGCCTGACCGCAGCGGCCTATCAACAGGGGCTGCGTGTCGGGCATGGATCCGGGTGTGCGTTGCGGATTGCGGGGCATGATGACCACCCCTGGTCGCAATTCACCTGTCCGCCGCTGACGACGGTTTCCCAAGATTACAATGCCATCGCCGAGCGCAGCGTTGACAGTCTCTTTGAAATCATTGACGGCAGCAGCCGGCAGATTGGTCGCCCAGAGATATTGTTCGAAGGCACGCTTGTCATGCGCTCGTCTGCCTGAACTGTCGATCCGGGGCATCGCGGCGGCGGCAAAATTTTACAGGGGTCAATTATTGATTGACAGCCGCCCGCATCCTCTATTCTATCTTGAACGTTCAACTACGGGAGGGAGTTCAATGAAACTTCGTAACACACTTCTCTCGGCAGCCGCGCTGGTATCTGTTGCATCCACCGCTGCAATCGCCGACGAGATCACAGTCGCGACAGTCAATAACGCTGACATGATTGTGATGCAAAAGCTGGCACCTCAGTGGGAAAAGGCTACCGGCCACACCATCAACTGGGTTGTTCTGGAGGAAAACGTTCTCCGCCAGCGCACCACGCAGGACATCGCGACCGGTGGTGGTTCCTTCGACATCATGTTCATCGGTGCCTATGAGACACCGATCTGGGGCGCCAATGGCTGGCTGACATCGCTTGACGATTTCTATGATGATGCCAGCTATGACGCCAACGACATCTTCCAGCTGGTGCGTAACGGCCTGTCTGCAAATGGCAGCCTCTATGCCGTTCCGCTTTATTCTGAGACTTCGTTCACCTTCTACAGAACCGACGTCTTCAAGGCGGCCGGTGTTGAAGTGCCGAGCGAGCAGATGACCTACACCGAGTTTGCCAACATGGTGGCAAAGGTCCATGATCCGGATAACGGCATCTATGGTACCTGCCAGCGTGGCAAGGCCGGCTGGGGCGAGAACATGGCGTTCATTGGTCCGCTCGCCAATGCCTATGGCGCACGTTGGTTCGATGAAGACTGGAACCCACAGCTCGATTCGCCAGAATGGAATGCTGCTGTAACTTACTATGTCGACCTGATGACCAAATATGGCCCTCCAGGTGCAACAGCAAACGGTCACAACGAAAACCGTGCGCTGTTCAAGGACGGCAAGTGCGCGACTTGGGTTGATGCGACATCGGCTGCGAACGATATCCGCAACCCGAAGACCTCCGGCGTTGCTGACAAGACCGACTTCTTCAAGGCTCCCAAGCAGGCAACTGCAAAGGGTACCGGTTGGTTCTGGTCATGGGCACTGGCCATCCCGGCCAGCTCGAAAAAAGCCGACATCGCGAAAGACTTCCTGAAGTGGGGTACTTCGAAGGAGTACTTCCAGATGGTTGGCGAGACCGAGGGCTGGGTTGCTGTTCCAAGCGGAACACGCAAGTCGATCCATGAAGATCCACGCCTTCTCAAGGCCGCTCCTTTTGCTGAGACGATCAAGAATGCGATTTTCTCGGTGGATCCTGCAGACCCATCGCTGCTTCCTGTTCCCTACACCGGTGTTCAGTTCGTAGCGATCCCTGAGTTCCAGGGCATCGGCACCTATGTCGGTCAGCAGATCTCTGCTGCTCTGGCAGGTACGCAGTCTGTTGAGACGGCTCTGGAAAACAGCCAGAAATTCGCAAAGCGCGAAATGACCAAGGCTGGTTACTACAAATAGATCCTCCAAAGGGGGCCGGGACGCATTGTCTCGGCCCTTTTTCATATTGTATTTATATATAGTGGCAATTCGGTAAAGACTCCGGCGATGGGCGCTGTCCGAATGTCGATAATAAAATGGCGATCAGGGGAAGCGCATGGCTACGAAAGCGTCCAGGACTGCTGCACGACTTATGGTCTCGCCTGCGGTGCTTCTGCTTCTTGGCTGGATGATTGTGCCCCTGAGCATGACCGTCTATTTCTCGTTCCTCTACTACAATCTCCTGCAGCCCGGCGCGACCCCCTTTGCCGGCTGGGAGAATTACTACTGGTTTGTGACCGACCCCAGCTTCAAGGCCGCCATCATCAACACGCTGGTGCTTGTTGGAGGTGTACTTTGCATCACGACCATCGGGGGTCTGGGGCTGGCGATCCTGCTGGACAGGCCAATGTTCGGGCAGGGCATCATCAGGATCATGGTCATCGCACCATTTTTTGTGATGCCGACCGTGGCCGCGCTGGTCTGGAAAAACATGTTCATGAACCCGGTGAATGGGGTGTTTGGACGCGTCGCCAACAGTCTTGGCTTTCCGCCGATCGACTTTTTCGGTCAAATCCCGTTGGTCTCGATCACTGTCATCGTGTCCTGGATGTGGCTTCCCTTTGCAACCTTGATCCTGCTCACGGCCCTGCAATCGCTGGACCATGAACAGCTGGAAGCGGCAGAAATGGACGGGGCCGGCTGGTGGAACAGGTTCTGGTTCATCGTTCTGCCGCATCTGGCCCGCGCCATTACCGTTGTCATCCTTATCCAGACGATTTTCCTTTTGTCGATCTTTGCGGAAATTCTGGTGACAACCAATGGCGGGCCCGGTACGGCAACCACCAACCTGACCTATCTGATCTATGTGTCATCGCTGCTGCAGTTCGATGTCGGCATGGGTAGCGCGGGCGGTGTGATCGCGATCATCCTGGCAAATATTGTCGCGATCTTCCTGATGCGGATGATCGGCAAGAACCTGGACGCATAAGGGAGGAAGGGCAATGGCACGCGCTGTTTCAAGGAAGTCCAGGATCATCAACACAGCCATCGCCGGCACTCTGGGGTTCCTGATGTTCTTCCCCATCCTGTGGATTGTCATTCTGTCCCTGAAGACCGAAGAGAACGCCATCAGGGCACCGCTGGAGGTGCTGTTCAGTTCCGGCTGGACGCTGGAGAGTTTCAGCACCGTTCAGGAAAGATCCGATTATTTCAAACATTTCTCCAACTCGGTGATCATTTCCATCGGGTCCACATTGCTTGGTCTTTTGATCGCGATCCCCGCCGCCTGGGCGATGGCTTTCGTTCCCGCCAAGGGCACAAAGCATGTATTGATGTGGATGTTGTCGACAAAGATGCTGCCGCCGGTGGGCGTGCTGGTGCCAATTTATCTGATTTTCCGGGATTTCGGACTATTGGACACCCGGATCGGACTGACCATCATTCTGATGCTGATCAATCTGCCGATCATCATCTGGATGCTGTTCACCTATTTCCGTGAAATTCCCGGCGAAATTCTGGAAGCAGGCCGCATGGATGGCGCGACGCTTCGCGAGGAAATCATCTATGTCCTGATGCCGATGGCGCTTCCCGGGATGGCCTCAACGGCGCTGCTCAACATCATTCTGGCATGGAATGAGGCCTTCTGGACCATCAATTTGACAGCGGCGAACGCGGCGCCCCTGACAGCATTCATCGTCAGTTACTCCAGCCCGGAAGGATTGTTTTACGCTAAATTGAGTGCGGCATCAGTCATGGCGATTGCGCCGATTCTGATCATTGGCTGGTTCAGCCAGAAACAGCTTGTTCGCGGCCTGACCTTCGGCGCCGTGAAGTAGGGAACAGCAAAATGGGACATATCAAGCTCAACAAGGTTCAGAAGAAATTTGATGATGTCGAAGTCATCCGTCCTCTGGATCTGGAAATTGAAGATGGCGAATTTGTTGTGTTCGTCGGCCCGTCCGGTTGTGGCAAATCGACCCTGCTGCGCCTGATCGCCGGGCTTGAGGACACCACCTCCGGATCCATCGAGATCGATGGCGTCGATGCCACCGGAACCCCGCCCGCCAAACGCGGACTTGCGATGGTGTTCCAGTCCTACGCGCTGTATCCGCATATGTCGGTGCGCAAGAACATCGCCTTTCCTATGCGCATGGCCAAGATCAGCAAGGAAGAACAGGACCGGCGCATTGAATCGGTGGCAAAGTCACTGAACATCCTTGACTATCTCGACCGCAAGCCTGGCCAGCTCTCCGGCGGCCAGCGCCAGCGTGTTGCGATCGGGCGCGCCATTGTACGTGAGCCGGAAGCCTTTTTGTTCGACGAGCCACTCTCCAATCTCGATGCGGCATTGAGAGTCGGTATGCGAATGGAGATCTCGGAGCTTCACAAGAAGCTGCAGACAACGATGATCTATGTCACCCATGATCAGGTTGAAGCCATGACGATGGCCGACAAGATCGTTGTCCTGCAGGACGGCGTGATCGAACAGGTTGGCACCCCGCTGGAACTGTACAAAGCCCCCTGCAACAGGTTTGTTGCCGGCTTTATCGGATCCCCGAAAATGAATTTCCTGGAAGGCGCAGAAGCCGAATCGCACGGTGCCCATAGCATTGGCATCCGGCCCGAGCATATCGCTGTTTCCAAAACCAGGGGAGAGTGGAAGGGCACCGTCGGAGTCGCCGAACATCTGGGATCGGACACGTTCCTGCATATCCACGGCGTGCCAGGTTGCGATCCGATGACGGTGCGCGCCGATGGTGATGTGACCGTTCAGCATGGGGACGCGGTGTGGCTGACGCCGAGCAAATCGCACCTCCATAAATTTGATGCAAAGGGACACCGCATATCATGACGAATCTTTCTGGAAAGGTTGCCCTTGTTACAGGCGGCGCGCGTGGTATTGGGCGCGCCATATGCGAGGCCTACGCGGCAGCCGGCGCCACGGTCGTGGTTGCGGATCTGCGCGAGGATGATGCCCGCGAGACCGCCGAGGCTGTCGGCGGTATGGCGGTGGCGATGAATGTTGCCGATATGGGGTCCATCTCGGCCGGTATCGCCGCCATTGAAGCGGCATATGGCGGGATCGATATCCTTGTCAACAATGCCGGCATCTTCAACATGGCGTCGATCGACAAGATCACGCATGAGGATTACCGCCAGCAATATGATGTGAATGTTGGTGGCACGATCTTTACCTGTCAGGCCGTGGTGCCATTGATGAAGCGGCGCGGTGGCGGGACGATCATCAATTTCGCCAGCCAGGCTGGCCGGAGAGGCGAAGCCAACGTCACCATCTATTGTTCGACCAAGGCGGCGGTGATTTCAATCACCCAGTCGCTGGCACTCGAACTTGCGAGCGACAATATCCGGGTGAATGCCATTGCGCCGGGGGTGATCGACACACCGATGTGGAAGCATGTCGACAGCCAGTTCGCGGTTTATGAAAACAAGCCGTTGGGACAGAAAAAGCGCGAGGTTGGCGAAGCGGTTCCCCTGGGCCGCATGGGCGACCCGGAGGATGTGGCCGCCCCATGCGTGTTTCTTGCGTCAGATGACGCCCGTTATATCACCGCCCAGACATTGAATGTCGATGGCGGGAACTGGATGAGCTGACTTGAAACCGCTGAATGCCATTCCCTCTGACATGCCAGGTTCGGTTCAGCGGCCCGTGTATGATCGTAGTCGTCTGAAGCCCGGAATTCTTCACATCGGTCTCGGTAACTTCCACCGTGCGCATCAGGCCTGGTACATCCACAGCCTGATGCAGCAGGGCGAGGCCATGGACTGGGGGATCATCGGTGCCGGCGTGCGTCCAGCCGATGAGATCCGGCGGCAGCAGCTTTCGGCGCAGGATTATCTGACCACGTTGATCAAGCTTGATCCGGCGGGTTGCACTGCCGAGATCATTGGCTCGATGATCGGTTTCGTGCCCGTCCAGCAGGACAATGCCGCCCTGGTCGCCCAGATGTCCGACCCGGCGATCCGCATCGTGTCGCTGACGGTAACCGAGGGTGGCTATTATGTGGACCCTGTGACCAAGGGCTTTGATGCCGGTCATCCCGACATACAGCATGATGCGGCGCATCCGGACCGTCCCCGGACGGCCTTTGGTGCGATGGTGGCGGCGTTGAAACAGCGCCGTGCGGCCGGAGTGCCGCCATTCACCGGTCTCAGTTGCGACAATCTTCAGGGAAACGGGGACATCCTGCGCCAGACCCTGGTGTCGCTTGCCAGACTGTCCGACCCCGATCATGCCGCATGGATAGATGCGCATGTCACATTCCCAAATTCGATGGTCGACTGTATTGTGCCCGCCACCGGCCCCAGAGAGATGGAGCTGGTCCGCTCCTTTGGTGTCGAAGACGCGGCGCCGGTTACCCATGAAAATTTCCGCCAATGGGTGATCGAGGATAAATTCTGTAACGGCCGTCCCGATCTCGACAAGGTTGGCGCGACCTTTACCGATAATGTGCATGATTTCGAGGTGATGAAGATTCGTATCCTGAATGGGGGGCATCAACTCATCGCCGATGCCGGCGAAATCCTGTCGGTCGAATTTATCTCCGGTTGCATGGAGCATCCGTTGATCGGGCCGTTTTTCGGCAAGGTCGCGAGGACCGAGATCGTCCCCCACATCAATCCGGTGCCGGGCATGACGCCGCTTGACTATGTCGAGCTGATCGATCGCCGGTTTTCCAATCCGCGCATCATCGACACTGTCCGCCGCGTTGCGTTCGATGGCTCGTCCCGTCAGACCGGGTTCATCCTGCCAACGCTGCGTCAGGCATTGGCGCTGCAAAAACCCATGGATGGTCTTGCCCTGTCACAGGCCATCTGGGCGCGCATGTGCGAAGGCACGCGCGAGGACGGTTCGGTCATCGAGCCGAATGATCCTTTCTGGCCAAAGCTGATGGACAGGGCGAGGGCGGCAAAGGCCGACCCTCAGGCTTGGCTGAATCAAGGTGACCTTTATGGCGATCTTGGTGACAATGCTGTGTTCAGGGACCAGTTTCACCACTGGTTCGAAATGATCTGGTCAGACGGCCTGGAAGCCGCACTTCAGGCTTATCTGGAGAGATAGCGTTGTCATGAGAGCTGTTACATTCATCGCCCGTAACGAAGTAAGCTTTCAGGAAATTCCCGATCCCGGACCCGCAGCCGATGAAGTTGTTGTGCAGGTCAAGGCCAGCGGCATCTGCCACACCGATTATGAGGTTCTGAAGGGGAATTATGGCACCGGGAGACTCCCCCTCGTGCCCGGCCATGAATATGTCGGCGTCGTCTGTGATATCGGGTCCGGCGTGCGCGATCTGTCGCTTGGCGAGCGGGTTGTCGTCGACCCCAATTTCGAATGCGGCACCTGCAAGGCCTGCCAGCGAGGATGGGCACATCTTTGCGAAAGTCTTGGCGCATACGGTGTGACAAAACATGGCGGCTTTGCCGAGTTCAGCCTGGTCAATCGGGCCAATGTCCACCCGCTTGGTGATATGAGCTTTACGCGCGGTGCGCTGGCTGAACCCATGGGCTGTGTCCTGAATGGCATCGACGCGGTTCATGCCCCCTGGATGGAGCGGGCGTTGATTTTCGGTGCCGGCCCGATGGGGCTGTTGATGGGATTGGCGCTGAAGACGATGGGGCTGGGCGAAGTGACCTTTTGCGATGTCCTTGAACACCGGCTCGATCTGGCGGAGCAGTTTGGATTTAATGCTGTCGCCAGTGGTTCCCGCGCACTTGATGAATGGAGCCGTCATGCCGATCTGGTGGTCGAGGCTACGGGTGTGGCAGCAGTGGCGAGCAAGGTGACCGGCTACATGGCGAATGGAGGCAGTGGCCTGTTTTTTGGCGTCTGCCCTTCAGATGCCAGGATCGATCTCTCCCCCTTTGATATGTTCCGCCGACAATTGACGCTGGCTGGCACGCATTCTCTGAACCACAATATACCAAGATCCTTGGACGTGATTGCGGCCATTGGCCCGCAAATCGACGAGCTGGTGTCACACCGTCTGACCCTGGAGGAGATTGCCGGGCATCTGGCGACAACACCTCCTGAAAACAGCCTGAAAGTACATTGGGTGGCAGACTGACAGGAACAAGCCGCGGGTCGTTCCTGGAAATAAGCTGGGGCGGACAAGACCCGCTGATGATTGACGGGGTCGGCCGCGCGTTTCTGCAGGATGGTGATATCGTGACGCTGACCGGTGTCGCGAATGCCGCCACGTTCCGGATCGGTTTTGGCGATTGTTCAGGGCGCATCCTGCCCTCCAGGCAATGACGGATGGAGTCTTCACCGGCGAAATTGCCGGCGGAACGGTAAAGGTGGGCAAGAGGAGATAGTGAATGGCCGGACATCGTATCGCCATCTGTTTTGCCTCCAATATCCGGTTGATGTTGCCGAAGCCTGTTTCACGGGTAAAACTAGCTGACACGTCTAAAGAGATATTCGTCTGGAAAAGGGATATGCCATGACAAAACCCTGCATCATCTGCGTTGCGATCACCGGCTCGGTGCCGCGCAAGGAGGACAATCCCGCCGTCCCCATCACGGTCGAGGAACAGGTGGAAAGCACCCATGAGGCGTTTGAGGCCGGGGCCTCAATCTGTCATGCCCATGTCCGCAATGACGATCAGTCAACGACCAGCGATCCCGAAAAATTCGCCCGCCTGAAAGAAGGGCTGGAGAAACACTGCCCCGGCATGATCATCCAGTTCTCGACCGGTGGGCGTTCCGGCGCGGGCCAGGAGCGTGGCGGCATGCTGCCGCTCCGCCCCGACATGGCGTCACTGACGGTGGGATCAAACAATTTCCCGACCCGCGTCTATGAAAACCCGCCTGACCTCGTCGACTGGCTTGCCGCCGAGATGATTGCCTATGACATCAAGCCGGAGATCGAGGCATTCGACCTGTCGCACATTTTCCAGGCTGCCAAGATGCAGGAGGATGGACGTCTGAAGGGGCCGGCCTATGTCCAGTTCGTCATGGGTGTGAAGAACGCCATGCCGGTCGACCGCGAGGTATTCGATTTCTATATCAGGACGATGGAGCGTCTGCTTCCCGGCAGTGAATGGTGCGCGGCGGGAATCGCCCGACACCAGATAGAGGTCAATGAATGGTGCATCGCCGCTGGCGGCCATGCCCGCACCGGCCTCGAGGACAACATCCGGATGGATCGCGAGACACTCGCCCCGTCGAACGCGGCGCTGGTGAAACGCGTGGTTGAGCTGTGTGATCATTATGAGCGCCCCGTCGCGACAACGTCTCAGGCGCGGCAGATTCTGGGGCTCGCGGCGTAACAGGGACCAGCCGCCGCAGATGAACGCCGTTGCCGGCTTCAGCGTCATGAAACATTGAGGATGTCCTGTCATGAGTCTCATCGTTGCTGATGTTGGCGGCACAAATGCCAGATTTGCCATAGCGTCACAGGATGATCCGGAGCTGCGCCATGTCACCTATCTGCGGTGCGCGGATTTTGAAAATCTCGACGATGCCTGCATGGCCTTTCTTGGCAATCTTCCCGGGGCCGAGGTCCCCAGCCCACATGCGTTGAGTCTGGCTGTGGCGGGGCCGGTCAATGACCGGTTTGTCGAGCTGTCCAACAATCACTGGCGGTTCGAAAAGGCCCGGCTTCTGGACAGTCTGCAACTGGACAGATTGCTGGTGATCAATGATTTCACCGCCCAGGCGCTGGCCCAGCATGGCGCTGATGATACGGGGACCATAGAGATTCTGGGCGGTGTGCGTGATGCCGGCGCGCCAATTCTGGTGATCGGGCCGGGAACGGGTCTTGGGGTGTCGGCCCTGATCCCGCTTTCACAAGGTCCGCTGCCGATTGAGGGCGAGGGCGGCAATATCCGCTTTGCTCCGCGATCGCAGACCGAGCGTGAGCTTGATGATTATGTGCGGCGGCAGGCCGGCCCGGCTGCCGTTGAACATGTTGCCGTTGAGCATGTTGCCGTTGAGCATGTTGTCAGCGGCCCCGGGCTGGAGACGGTCCATGCGTTCCTTGCCGATCGGCAGGGCGGTGCGGCGCGTCTGACAGCCGAGCGTATTGGCAAGGCGGCCCTCGATGGTGAAGGTCTGTGCAGGCAGGCAGTCCATCTCATGCTGGGAGTTCTTGGCGGTGTGATGGCGGATCACGTTCTGACAATGGGCTGCTGGGGAGGGGCGGTGATTGCCGGCGGCATCACGCCGAAACTGGCACCTTTGATTCCCTCCAGCCCCTTTGAAAAGCGGTTCCGGGATGCTGGCGCAATGTCGCCTCTTCTGGCGAAGGTGCCGGTGTGGCTGTCACAGGATCCGGATGCCGGCCTGAGGGGCGCACGGGCCGCCTTCGGCAACCCCTATCTGGCGCATCGGATGGTCACCAGCCAGGATCTGCATCCACGCTGATTTTTTTCATGCCGATGCCAATGCCGATGCCAATGCCAATGATAGTGATAGTGATAATGTCGCGCCTACGGCACCGGCTCACCAGCTTCCTGTATTGCCCATCGACAGCCACGGCTCGGCCGGGGCCAGCGGGTCTCCCTCCTGCAACAGCTCGATCGAGATACCGTCAGGCGACCGGACAAAGGCCATGTTGCCGTCGCGCGGCGGCCTGTTGATGGTCACGCCGGCTGCCATCAATTTTTCACACAAGCTGTAGATATCCTCGACGCGATAGGCCAGGTGACCAAAATTGCGCCCGCCGGTATAGGTTTCCGGATCCCAGTTGTAGGTCAGTTCAAGCGCCGGTGAGCGTGTGGTCTCATAGGCCTGCTTGTCGCTTGGCGTACACAGGAAGTAATTCGTGAAACGCCCTTTTTCGCTCTCGATCGTTTTCATCAGTTCGAGGCCGAGCAGATCGCAATAGAAATGCAATGACGCCTCGACGTCGGAAATTCGGACCATTGTGTGAAGATAGCGCATGAAGAAAACTCCTGTCGTTGGAATGAGAGGCCGCAGGCGTCTGCCTGTTAAGCCGAATTATCGGGGTGTGTGCGCCGGCGTTCAAGAAGCGTCATGCCGATGAGACTGGCAAGAATGATCAGCGCGCCCGAAACAGTGTTGATCGATGGTATTTCGGCAAAGACGAAAAACCCGATAAGGGTGGTTGGCACGATGTGGAAATAGAACATCGGCGCCAGAAAGCTGGCATCGGCCCTGCGAAAGGCGCGGATAAAAAAGAACTGTGCGGTTGTTGCCAGCAGACCGGTCATCACCATCATGAATAGCTCGATGGGCGAGGGTGCAACCCAGACCCAGATCGCAAAGGGTGCTGTCACCAGCGCCACACCGACTGAATACCAGACCATCAGCGGCAGGTCGGTCATCTCACGTGACAGATGCTTTTGCAGGATCGTGGCCGAACTGCCGCAGAACATGCCGCCAAGCGCCAGAAGGGCGACCAGTTGCAGCTCGCTGCTTTCAGGCGAGAAAATGAACAGCACTGTGGCAAAGCCGATCACAATCACAGTCCAGCGATGCCAGGACTGGCTTTCCTTTAGAAAGACATAGGCGATCAACGAGGTCACGGCCGGACGCAGATAGCCGATGGTACTCATCTGGGCCAGCTGGATCTGTGAAATGGTGAAGAAATTGATGGTAATCGCGACCGAAGACAGAAGCACCCGAAGACTGTTCAGTCCCAACTGGGTTCTGATATCTCCCAGTGACCCTCGCCAGGCCAGCAGCGGCAGCAATATCACGGCGCTGCTCAGACAGCGGATAAAGACAATCTGCACCGACGCAAACTCGATACCCAATAGCTTGACGATGACAAGGTGGCTGAGTGTAAAGACCTCGTTCAGCAGCAGAAAGCGAAGCCCACCCAGATTATCGGCGGGGCTCGCGCTCATTTCCCGCCGAACGGTGTCAGAAGGTTGGCAAACAGACGAAACGCGCCGACCACCATATGGTCCATCTGATAAAACAGGTTGAGCGCGCAATGCACATGGCTGCCGGTCCCGATCCGCGCTGCCAGCAGCCCGCCTTCCAGCGGCGCCTCTTCACCATCCGACATCGCCAGCAGCGGGATATAGGACGGATCCCACTCCGAGGCGAAATACAGCCCTCGTTCCTTGACCCAGCCATCGAAATCCTCGCCGGTGATCTGGTTCGGTGCCGCGAATAGCGGATGATCTGGTGCCAGCATGCGCACCGGTGCCGCGGCATCGGTGACGCGCCAACGGATCGAGGGGCTGCCCGGCTGCAAAGGCAGCGGGGCGCTCTTCGTCTTGTCCCAATTGTCGATTGGACGATGATACTGGCTGACAAAATGGCCGCCGGCTTCGACCCATGGCCGAATGTGACGCATCGAGTCATTCAGGGGCCGGGTGCCACCGGCAAAGACCCCGGCGACGATGACATCAAGCCCGTCAAAACCGCCCGACAGCAGACGGGCATTGTCCAGCTGTACGACCTTCGCGCCAAGCTCTGCCGTCCAGTGATGGGCTTCGTCGACACCACCATCAATCCAGCCAACCGTCAGCCCCTCAAGACTGGCCGTATCGACAAGCGCGACATTCGCCACCGCTGGCGAAAACCGGGTCTGCCGTCTGATATGCGGATAGGCAAGGGTCTGGCCTGTATAGACGGCCTCGCTGCCGTTCCGGGCCGCGATACGATAGTGGCCCTGTGGTGCTGACGGTGCCACCGTAACCGTTCCCGACAGCGCGTCACCGGACGCTGCCTGTGTCGGTTGAAATCCCCAGCCATCCGGCAGGGCCAGTTGCGCTGCGCCGGGTGACGGCATGGCCTGATCCATCTGCAAGTGCATCTCCACCGTGGTGTCCTGACCACGACGAAGCAGAATTCTGGAAGGCGTGATCCGGCCGGTATGGGCAGGCGTCGTTGAAAAGACGCTGTCCGGGCTCAGAGGCACAACAAATTCGGTGTCGGCGATCAGCAGCCGCAGCTCGGCATGAAGGCCCGCGGGGCTGAGCATCACACCATGCCAGCCCGCCATCGGGTCGACAGCAGGACCGGAAATATCCATCGAGGCTGTCATGGCGCGTCTGCGCTCACCGTCGCCGGCTATGGTGAAGTCGCCGCAGCGAATCTGTTCCGGTGCGACCAGCCTGGCCGATATGTCCGGTGCATTGGCGGGGTCAGCAACATGCCAGCTGAGCCGGGCTTCGGCTGTCTGCCCCACAACCGGCACTGGCGGGGTCATCTCAAAATGAAGTTGCAGGGCCGCAGCCTCGCATGCTGCCATGGCCGCCTGCCGCATCTTCAGCTTCACGCGATGCTGATGCTGCGGCACAACGCTGTCCTTCAATGCCGCAAGGGCAGTTTGAAGGCGGCACAGGGCCGGCAATACAGCCCTGCCATCTGGAAAGGCGGCGAGAGCGTCATCCGCTGCCTGCTGCGCCATCAAGGCCGCCTCGCGTCCTTTGTCATCCTTGCAATGACCGGCCAGCGCTGACAGCCTGTCAGGAACACCGTCGGTCAGGCCATCCAGTATGGCTTCACCGCCAGATGTTCGAAGTTGGTGCAGGGGAACCGGACGCTCCTCCTCATCCACAGGCCGTCCCATGCCCTGTGTGGCGTGACAGGCGCGGGACCATTCGCCAACCTGCGCGTAGGTGCCGCCAAGCACGGGGTCATAGGCGCCGGTCAGGATTTCATGCGTCGCATTCGGTGGTGGAACCTCGTCATCATATGATCCGCCGCCGCCCCCCCAGGCTGGCAGATACAATGCATTGACCTGCCATCCCGGCAGGTTGAGATCGGTGAATTTTTCCTCGTCCGCCGCCACATCGAAGGCGGCAATCGTCGTTTGCGTGACTGCCCGGTGGTGGCCATGCTGGCCAGGGACATCAAGAAAGGTGGGAATGAGAATATCGGGTCTGAACAGCCGCACCATCTTGACCATCTGGCGCAGCGTGTGTTCGCGGCCCCAATGGGCAAAGGTGGGGTCGGCCGATTTCGAAAATCCGAAATCGCGGATCGGATCGTCCGGTGTTTCGGCAAGCCATCCAATATCGGCCCTGATCACCCGCATTGCCTCGAACAGTTCTTCTGTTCTCAGATATCCGAGCGCATCCCCGCGCTCCGGACCAAGCGCGTTCTGACCACCTTGGCCACGCACCGCGTTGACATAGACAACATGCATGCCGTCGCCAAGGGAGAGGCGGGCCAGCATGCGGGATGTTTCATCATCGGGGTGGGCTCCGGTCTGCATGAAGATCAAGGTGGATTGCAGTGATTTCAGCCATGCGTAAAGGGCACGAAGCGGCTGTCGTTGCTCCTGCTGGATGATGAAGTCCTTTTTCATTAGTCGTTCGCCCTCTCCTGGGTGCGGCTCAGATTGATGCTGTAGACAGACCTTGCCTCGGGAAAGATGTTGATCGACACCTCGACGGGGCGCTTCTGGTTGTTGAGATAGCGGCGGGTCATTTCGAGGCCGAGCGCCCCTTCCGGCAGTTTCATTTCATGGCAGATTGCCGATGGGATGACGACAGGTCTGATTTCCTGCCGTATCTCGCTGACCGCGATGCCATATTCCTGTTCGATCAGATCGCAGATAAACCCGCTATAGTTGGCAATGCGTGGCGCGATGCTCCTGAACTGGTGGTCGATATAGACGTCGCCCCAGACAAGCATCTCGCCCGAATCAAGATCGTTGCGGTGCTGCGCGATGTGAACCCATCTCGTGCCCGGCACGGATTGAAGTCTTGAAGCAAGTTCGGTGTCACAGACAATCTCATCCACACCGGTCACGATACGCTCGGCCCCGCGTCCATAGAGCAGATCGTCAACGGGCCTGGTGGTGTAGCGATAATCGGTGAAGGGCTTGCGCGCCAGCACCTTGGTGCCATCACCGCGACGTCGTGAAATCAGGCCAAGCGCCTCGACATATTCAAGTGCGCGCCGCACGGTGGGCCGACTGACACCGAATTCATGGGCAAGCTGCTTTTCGCTGGGAAGGTATGCGCCCACGGGATATTCGCCGGTGCCAATTCTCTTGGTCAGCTGGTTCGACAATGTGGCGTAGCGCGTTTCCAAACTCAAAACCCTGACGAGTGGCCTTACATTTCCGGGTTTTACCGACGGCGAATCTGTCGGGCGGCGTGCCCTTCGGATGTGTTTCGCTTTTCCTTTGACAAGCGTGAAAAAGCTATCATAGGTTTTTACATTAGAAAAGGTAAATACCTTTCGCGATCCAAATTGGGTGGAGGAAATTATGAAGAAATGGTTGAAGTCGGCCTTGGCGCTGGCCATAGGCGGAACCTCGCTCCTCTGGAGTGGCATGGTTCAGGCGGTGGAAATCGAATATTGGCAGTACACCTATGCCAGCCGTGTCGAGGCGATCGACAAGCTGATCCAGAATTTTGAAGCTGCTAATCCGGGAATCACCGTCAAGCATACGCATTTTCCCTATGCCGACTATCGCAAGAAGGTCGCCATCGCGGTGTCTGCCGGTGACGGCCCGGATGTCGTTCAGCTTTATTATGGATGGCTAAACGACTATCGCGACGGCGGGCTGATTCAGCCTTTGTCCAAATCGGCGTTCCCGCATGCCACCATTGAAAAGGATTTCTTCCCCATGGTGAGCACAATGAAGGTTGATGGTGACTATTGGGGTCTGCCAACAGCCGTGCGCTCGCTTGCCCTGTTCTGGAACGAGGATCTGTTTGCCGAGGCGGGTCTTTCCGGTCCACCCGAAACGCTTGACGAGTTCGTTGATTACGCCAAGAAACTGACGAAGAAGGATGCTGATGGCAATTACCTGACTGTCGGGTTTGCTGTCGATACGGATGGTCAGGATCACCATTGGTGGCGTGAAGTGCTGATCAGGCTTCATGGTGGTCAGCCCTATTCGGATGACGGCAAGAAGGTGACCTACGCATCCGATGCAGGTGCAAAGGCTCTGAAGTTCCTGACCGATGTCGAGGCTACACACAAGGTTGGCGCCAACGGTTTCATGAACCGTGGACAGGACGCTTTCGCAGCCGGCAAGGCGGGCATGGTTCTGGACGGATCCTTCAGGATTTCCAAATTCGTCAAGCAGGACGGGCTGAACTTCGCCATTTCCGAGCTGCCTGGTCATAATGGCAAGCGCTTCAACTTCTCTTCCTACTGGGTGAACGGCATCAGCTCGAAGGCGGATGGAGAGAAAAAGGCGGCGGCGGAGAAGTTTCTTCAGTATCTGACCTCCGACGAGGCCATGCAATTGTGGCTTGATACGGTTGGCGAGCTGCCGGCAAAGCCTGCGGTGGCCCTTGTTGATGCGAACAAGACACACCCGCTCTACGGACCGTTCATTCGCGGTCTGGGTTATGCCAACGCAACCGCCTTCATTTCCGAGAAGCCGCAGCGTCAGGCCCTTATCGACGCGTACGACATGGTCGTGCTGCAGGGTGTCGATCCTGCTGAGGCGTTGAAAAAGGTCGCCAAGGACGAACAAGAGGTCTTTGACGAGTTCTTCGACCAGTAAGACCGGTCGATCCGAACAGGTGCAGATGGCAGCGCCGCGTTGCCATCTGCCGATTTTTCACCGGGGGGGCGAAATCGATTCCATGACCGCGTTCTGGAACAAGCTGACGATCAGTCAGAAGCTGGCTATTACGGCCTGGCTTTTTCTGGCGATCCCTCTGGTTTTCTACATAACAATCCGCTTCTATCCCACCGTCGAAGCTTTTTACGTATCGACCCTGAAATGGAATCTGCTTGGGGCCAAAAAGGCCATCGGGTTCAAGAATTACATCAAGATCTTCGCTGACGAGGATTTCTGGCTTGTTCTCTGGAACACGATCAAATATGCGCTTGTCGGGGTGCCGGTCAGTATGGTGATCGCCTTTTTCATTGCCTATTGGCTGAATGAAATCGACTTCGGTCACGACATGATCCGGGCGATGTATTTCATCCCGTTTCTGACCACGGCGGTGGCAATGGCATGGGTCTGGCGATGGTTTTACCAACCGCTGCCGATTGGCTATTTCAACATCATGCTGTCCTGGGTCGGCATCCCGCAGCAGCCTTTCCTGAAGTCGGTTACACAGGCGCTATACGCAATCATGGCGCCGGCGGTCTGGGCCGGACTTGGGTTTCAGATCGTGATTTTCATCGCCGGCATCAGGGCGATCCCGCGAAGCTATTTTGAAGCGGCGGAGATTGATGGTGCCGGGCGGTGGCAGATCCTGCGCGAGATCACCCTGCCGGCGCTGAAACCCACCATCATCTTCCTGACAGTGGTATCGACGATCGGGTTTCTGCGGATCTTTGACCAAGTCTACACGATGAGCGCTGACAGCGCCGGCGGACCACTCAATTCGACCAAGCCGCTGGTGCTGATGATCTATGAATTCGCCTTTGACGAATTCAGGCTTGGCCGGGCCTCGGCCCTGACGGTGATCCTGTTCCTGATCCTGCTTGTCGTCAGCCTTGTTCAACTCTGGCTCATGCGGAAACACAAATGAGCGATTTCAACGCAACCATGGCACGTCTCGAACGCGCCCGGCCCGGCAAGGTTATCCTGTGGACGCTGTTGTTCCTCGGCGGTGTGGTGATGATCACGCCGATCCTCTTCATGGCGTCGACTTCGTTCAAGACCGGGCAGGAGGTTTTCGAACTCAGTGTCATTCCCGACAGGCCGACGCTCGAAAACTATCTGTTCATCCTGCAGGAATCGAAATTCACGCGCTGGATGCTGAACTCGCTGTGGGTTGCCACCTTCAGCACGGCATCCGTCCTGTTTTTCGATTCACTGGTCGGCTATACGCTGGCCAAGTTCGATTTCCGCGGCCGCCAGATCGTCTTTATCGCGATCCTCAGTACATTGATGATCCCAACCGAAATGCTGATCATCCCCTGGTATATGATGTCGCGCAGCTTTGGCTGGATCGACACCTATTGGGGTATTGCCTTCCCCGGGTTGATGACCGGGTTTGGCACCTTCCTGATGCGGCAGTTTTTCATGAGCCTGCCTGACGAATTGATTGAGGCGGCGCGGATTGACGGCTGGTCGGAATTTGCCATCTGGTGGCGGATCGCGATGCCGCTTGTCATACCGGCGCTGTCGGCGCTGGCGATCTTCCATTTCCTCGGCAACTGGACGGCATTCATCTGGCCCCTCATCGTGACCAATGATCCTGACATCTACACCATCCCTGTGGGCATCGCCTCGTTCAATGGCGAGTTCCAGATGGATTGGGAAATTGTCATGACGGCATCATGTCTGGCCACGCTTCCGACATTGCTGGTCTTCCTGTTGCTGCAGAAATTCATCATCCGCGGGATCATGCTCGCGGGTCTGAAGGGGTGATCTGAGATGAGTGCGGACTATGACAGCTTTCCTGCCGCGGTCTACGCCCAAAGCGTGCTGGCGCCGGACCTTGAGGTCTATAAGCAGCATTTTTCAGGACCGCTTCATGCGATCAATCTGGCGCATGGTGTGATGCTGGCGGAACAGGGGTTGCTGCAATCCGCCGATGCCGCCGCCATTCTCGACGCCTTGATCCGCATTGATCGCGATCGACCCTGGGCCAGGCAGGCCTTTGATGGCACTTTCGAGGATCTGTTTTTCCTGATTGAGCAGGAACTGGGTCGGCAGGTTGGCGAAGAGACAGCCGGCCGCCTGCATACCGGCAGATCGCGCAATGATATGGAGCATACCATGTTCCGGATGCAGCTGCGTGGTCGGTTGCTGAGATTGCTTGATCAATATGGCATGATGGCCGATCAGGTGCTGGCGCGTGCCGAAAGGGGCATCGACGAGACGGTGCTGCTCTATACCCACGGCCAGCCGGCGCAGGTGTCGGTACTCGGGCATTATCTTGGCGCGGCGTTGGAATTCATCCTTCGTGACATGACGCGCATTCAGGCCGCGCTGGAAGAGGTGAACCACTGTCCCATGGGCGCGGCGGCAATCACCACCTCCGGATTTGATCTCGACCGTCACCGTGTTGCCGACATGCTGGGCTTTGCCGATATCGTCGAGAATTCCTACGGGGCGATCGCAAATGTCGACTATATCACCGCCAGCTATGCCGCGATCCGGCTTGGCTGCATCCATCTGGGACGCCTTGTTCAGGATCTGGTGACCTGGACCGGCTTTGAAGTGGCGCAGATCCATGTGCCGGACGGGTTTGTCCAGATCTCGTCGATCATGCCGCAAAAGCGCAACCCGGTGCCGCTGGAACATCTGCGTCTGAAACTGTCACTTGCCGGTGGCGGTGCCGAACAGATTGTGCAGACCATGCACAATACGCCCTTTGCCGATATGAATGATTCCGAGCGCGAAACCCAGGCCACGGGCTTTGAGGTGTTTGATCGCCTTGATCATGCCCTGCCCCTGCTGGCCAGCTTTATCGAGGCGATGAAAACCAACCAGCCTTCGATCGAGCGTCGTATCCAGACCTCAATGGCGACCATCACCGAACTTGCGGACACGATTGTCCGGGCCGAGGGAGTCGGGTTCCGGCCGGCGCATCATGTCGCCAGCAAGCTGGCGCGGGAGGCCCTGTCCAGTGGCATGGCATTCGATGAACTGCCGTGGGATCTGTTTGCGCGCACATTTGAAGAGGTGACCGGACAAAAGCCGACGATGGACCGCGCGCTGCTGACAAGAGCGACAAGCGCGCAGAATTTCGTGGCGGTGCGGGAAATGCCCGGAGGCCCCGGGCCACGGGCGCTGCGTTCGGCCCTGACCGGCTATGCCGATCGGCTGGCCGCGCTGAAGGCCGGGGCAGGAGACACAGCCAGGCGGATTGCGCTGGCTGACGAACAACGCAGCCGACGGGTGGCAGAATTGATCGCGGGGGAGGCATAGAAAATGGCAGAGGTCAGGCTTGAAGGGGTACACAAGCTGTTCGGATCCGTGACAGCGGTACAGGACTTCACGCTGTCGATCGGCAGCAGCGAATTCGTTGTATTCGTTGGCCCGTCCGGTTGCGGCAAATCCACCACCCTGCGCATGCTGGCCGGTCTGGAGGACGTATCGTCGGGAGATATCTCGATTGATGGCACCCCGGTCAACAATGTCCATCCAAAGGATCGCGACATTGCGATGGTGTTCCAGAATTACGCTCTCTATCCGCATCTGAACGTCTTTGACAACATATCATTCGGCCTTCGGGCAAAGCGCTTGCCAAAGGAGGAGATCGCGAGGCGGACCCATGAAGCGGCGGAGATTCTCGGTCTTGGTGAGCTGCTGAAACGGCGGCCGGGTGAACTGTCCGGTGGCCAGAAACAGCGTGTCGCCATGGGACGGGCGATTGTTCGCAAGCCGAAAGTGTTTCTTTTTGACGAGCCGCTGTCCAACCTTGATGCCAAGCTTCGCCACAAGATGCGTGCCGAGATGAAGCTGCTGCACCAGCGCGTGCAGACAACCACCGTCTATGTCACCCATGATCAGGTCGAGGCGATGACGCTGGCGGACCGGATCGTGATCATGAATGAAGGCCGGATCGAACAGGTCGGCACGCCGGATGAGGTTTACAAGACACCGGCCAGCCAGTTTGTTGCCAGCTTCATCGGGTCACCGGCGATGAATTTCGTGGCCGGCGTAATTGGTGGCACCGATCGCAAACCTGTTCTGGAGACTGACAGCGGTGCCACTATCGGACTTGCCGATTGCGACGTTGCGTCGGGGCGGCGGATCCAGCTTGGATTCCGACCCGAACATATGCAGCTTGCAGAAAGCGCCACGCCCGCCAAGGGGCATGTTTCCATCAGCGGACAGATCAGCGTTGTCGAACCCATGGGGCATGAAACCGTGCTGACATGCGATGCCGACTTTGGCGAGATGGTTGGCAAATATGAAGGCGAAAGACGGTTTCGTCCCGGCGATGCCGTCCATTTCCATATCCGAACCGACCGGCTGCATTATTTCGATCTGGAAACCGGAATCAGGATCTGACGGTCCTGGCGTGATAATTTGTGTCTGAAGGCGGCGTGGTGGCTAGAGGAGTGCAGGCATGAGTCGCGCGGCGGCGATGATGGGGTCGATCAAGGTCGCCTGATGACGTGCCTGCAATGTGGCATGGATGTTGGTCATACCGGCACACCCAAGAATGATGCAGGGATTGGTCACGCCATCCTGAATGGTGTTGATATGGTCTGAAACAATCGCTGCCGATTGGACGGGGTTGTGTTCAAGTTCCAGCACGGGCACGCCGCTGGCCAGCACACCAAGGCAGCTGTCGGCAAAACCTTGCCGCGCGATATTCTCTTCAATCACCGGGATCGATACGGCCAGCGTCGTCAGAACGTGAAACGGGCCGTGGCGCAACGCCGCAAGATGAAAGGACGCCTGTCCGATGCCGACAACCGGCTTTCGGGTCATGGCGCGGGCGTCAAACAGCCCGGTATCGTCGAAACAGCCAATGACAAACCCGTCACAATCCGCGTTCTGGTCAAGTCGTGCCAGCATGCCGGGAACGGCTGCCTTGCCGTCTTCCTCGCCCTGAATGGCTGGCGGGCCATCATGGTTGGTGACCGCGCGCACCTCGACCTGATTGCCAATCACAGTCTGCATGCTTGCCGCGCAGCTCTGCGTCATGGCTTCGGTGGCATTCGGATTTATGAAGGCGATCCGTTTCATGTCCGGGCCACCTCAGGCACTGCGGTGAACAACCGTGCGGCGTCGCAGGGTGAAATACAGAAGCAGGGCGATACCGATGACCGCGAAACTGATTCCGGTGGTCAATGTGCCAAGGGCGTAAATGGTGGGGTCCGTCACCGTTGTGGTCAGCCCGCGCAATTCCAGCGGCAGGGTGTTCAAGCCGCCAATGGCCTGAGACGAGCGTGCCAGTTCATCATAGCTAAGGGTAAAGCCGAACAGGGCCACACCGATCAGCGACGGGGCGATGATCGGAAGCACGGCTTCGGTGAAGGTTTTCCAAGGCCCTGCGCCAAGATCGCGCGCGGCCTCCTCATAGGAAGGATCGAACCTGTTGAAAACGGCGAACATGATCAGCAGCCCGAAGGGCAGCGTCCAGGTCAGCTGTGCGCCAAGACCCGAGCTGAACAGCCCCATTGTTGTCCTGAAATCCTCGATGATCCAGGTGATCTGATGGCTGTCACCAAAGGCCTTGATCATGTCGTCAAGGATACGGAATTCCAGTGCCACGCCAAGGCTGATGACGATTGATGGCACAATCAGGCTTGATACGGTGGCGTAGAACAGCGCTCCGGCCAGCATGAATTTTCGCCGAAAGGCCATGCCTGCCATCAGGCTGAAAATGACCGTCATCACCATGACGACAAGGCCAAGCCGAATGGATCGACCAAAGGCGCTCCAGATATCGATTACGCCAACACCGTCGAACAGCGATTCAAACCAGAATGTCGAAAAGCCCCGCATGGGAAAGGTCAGGCCGCCCTCCGGCCCCTGAAATGACAGCACCAGAATGCAAATCATCGGCCCGTAGAGGAACAGGATGAACAGACAGAAAATGGACGTCATCAACAGTCGAAAGCGGGCCCCGAACATTTACAGCTCCTTGCGGACATCGACGATGCGCGTCATGCCGAAAATGATCATCAGCGTCGTGATGATCAGGATCACGGCATTCGCCGCTGCCGCCGGGAATTGCAGATATTGCATTTCCACATTGATGATCTTGCCGACTGAGGCGATTTGCTGCCCGCCCATGACGCCGATCGTCAGGAAGTCGCCCATGACGATGGTGATCACGAAAATGGACCCGATGATCATGCCCGGCCGGCACAGAGGGATCACAACATTGGTCAGCGCCTGCCATGTCGAGGCTCCGGAATCATAGGCGGCTTCGAGAAGCGATCTGTCGATCCGCATCATCGAGTTGAAGATCGGCACGACCATGAACAGCGTGTAGAGATGGACAAAGGCAACAATCACCGCGAATTCGGAATAGAGAAGCCATTCCAGCGGTGAGTCGATTATGCCGACATCCATCAGGCCGGCATTCACAAGCCCATTGCGGCCAAGAAGCGGGATCCAGGAAATCATCCGGATAACGTTGGATGTCCAGAACGGGATCGTGCAGAGCAGGAACAGCGCCACCTGCATTGGCAAGGATCGCACACAGAATGCCAGGAACAGCGCCACCAGAAAGCCGATAACCAGCGTCACCAGCCAGGTGATGAAGACAAATTTTATCGTGGACAGATATGTCGAAAAGGCCGTGCAGAGGTCCGGCAGCTTGCCGATACAGCCATAGAAAATATCTTCGTAATTGGTGAAGATGAAATCGGGGATAATGCTGTAGGAGGTATAGTCCCAGAAGCTGACCATCACCACCAGAAGCAATGGCAGGACGAAAAACAGCGCGATGACAATCGTAAAAGGCAGAGCAAGCAATGTGGCGCTGTATTTTTCGAGCCGATTCAAATTTTAATCCTCTAAAACGTGACTACGGCACCCGCAAGAGTGCCGTAGATATTGTTGCTGCGTCTCCGGCTTAGGCCGCGACGAACTCGTTCCATTTGCGAACCATGTAGCGGTTTTCGTCCATGGTTGCGTTCCAGCACGCAACGCCGCCCATCCGCTCTTCGAAGGACCCGCCATCGCGGACCTCGCCGGCACCTGCCAGCTTCTTGCCATCGGGTGCCATGATGTCCTGGGTGGCCGCCTTGCCGAGCATCCAGTAATCCCACTCGTAAGGAGCCATATATTCCTTCGCTGTGGACGGTACCGCCGAGTAATAGCCCTGACGGTTCAGATAGCCGCCGACAAAGCCGGACAGGTACCAGTTGATGAACTCGTAACAGACATCGGCCTGATACCCCTTGGTGGCTGCAGACAGCGCAAAGCCGACGGCCCAGGCGCGATAACCTTCCTTCAGCGGCTGATAGACACATGGGATACCCTGTGTACGAACAGCCGTAATGGCCGGCGACCACATCGACTGGATCACCACCTCGCCCGAGGCCATCAGGTTCACACTTTCGTTAAAGTCCGACCACAGGGCGCGGAACTGCCCCTGCTTCTTGGCGTCGATGAGGATGCCGATCGTCAGGTCGATTTCCTCGCGGGTCATATTGCCCTTGTCGGGATATTTGTATTCGCCCATGGCCTCGACCACCATCGCGGCATCCATGATCCCGATCGACGGGATGTTCAGGATCGATGCCTTGCCCTTGAACTCGGGGTTCAGAAGCTCGGCCCAGGTGTTGATCGGGCGCCCGATCAGGTCCGGCCTGATCCCAAGCGTGTCGGCGTTGAATACGGTCGGGATCAGCGTCGCCCAGCGGGTCGGCTCAGCAGAGAACTCGCTGGAATTCTCGTCCTTCAGATAGAAGACCTTTTTCGGGGCTGTGCCCTGATCGCCAATCTTCTTGCCGCCGATTTCCCCCAGAGTGTGGGTGGTGCTGATGTTGTCGAATTCGGTGATCCGCTTGGAATCCATACCGAGGATGTTTCCCGACGGCACAAGCTTTGGCAGGCTGAAATACTCGGTATCAACAATGTCGAAGCTGTTTGGCTGGGTCAGAACCCTCTTGGTCACTTCATCTGTCGTGACCGGGATGTACTGAACCTTGATGCCGGTGTCGTCGAACAGCTTCTTGTCGATCTCGCTTCCCATTGTGGTTGCGGTGCCGAGATATCTGACAACCTTGTCATTGGCCCGAAGTACATTCGGTGCGCTGAGGCTGAAGCCGGTAAAGGCGGCAGCGGCACCTGTTGTCTTCAACATGGTGCGTCGATTGAAATTCTTTTTCATGTCTTAAGTCCTTTCTAGCCAGTCAGTTCGAGTTGATCTTTCTTTTTCCAGCTGACATCAACGGCGTCGCCGATATTCATGTTCATCTTGGCAAACGCCTCGTCAGTCTGGCTTACGGTCAGATTTCCCCCGGTTCCATCAAATACCTTGATTTTGACGTTGGCCCCCATGAATTCGATAGCGCCAATCTGACTGTTTCCATTCGGTGTTATGTTGATACGGTCCTCACGTACTGCGTAGGTTTTGGGACCGTCTGTAATCACGTTGTGGCCACCGATGAAATTTGCCACGAACGCATTCCTTGGTTTGTTGAATATCTCCATGGGAGTGCCTGTCTGCTCGACAATCCCGTCATTCATCACCAGAACCAGATCGGCAAGTGCCATGGCCTCGTCCTGGCTGTGGGTAACATGGATGAATGATATCCCCAGCTTCCGCTGCAGCGTTTTCAGCTCGGCCCGCATCTCAATCCGCAGAAACGGATCAAGCGCCGACAGAGGCTCATCCAGAAGCAGAATTTTCGGCTCGGTAATCAGCGCCCTTGCAAGCGCCACCCGCTGCTGTTGTCCGCCGGAAAGCTGGTTCGGGTACCTGTCCGCCAACGCGTCGAGCTGCACACCCTGCAGCATCGCAAAGGCCCGTTCATGCCTTTCGACCTTGCCGACCCCCATGATCTTCAGCGCGAAGGCCACATTGTCGATGACCCGCAGATGCGGAAACAACGCATAGCTCTGAAACATCATCGAGGTGGGACGTGATGCCGGCGCTGCTGTCGATACATCGTCGCCGGCGATCAGCACCGAGCCCGAGCTGATGGTTTCATGGCCCGCAATCATCCGCAGAAGCGATGTCTTGCCACAGCCGGATGGGCCCAGAAGGCAGCAATATTGTGCCTGGCTCAAGGTCAGATCGACCTGCCGCACAGCAACCGTCTGCCCGTAGATTTTCTGCAGGCCGATGAGTTCGAGATCATGGATGGAGATATTCGAGGGCATATTGTAGTCGCATATGAATTCTTAATATTCATAAAACGCTAGCGACGATTCTGGTGGCGGCCAAGCAAATTCTTTGCACAGCCCTGATGCAATATGCGCTGTCAGTGGCAGGCTGATGTGTCACAACCTGTTGAATCAAGGCCAGAAAAATTTAACACCGCGCCATGCTGTTGATTGCTGAAACAGGGATCAACAAATGCGGATGCGCCGGCACGTCACCATGAAATGGTGATTGAATGTCATGATTCGGCACATTTCAGAGGTAATGGGGCACGGATTCGCCTCTATGGCGGCGGTTGCGGTGCCGTTCCTAGCCCTCGGCGACAAGCCGTGTGTCCAGCAGCTGTCCTTCACGTGACAGGATGGGATAGGCAATGGCCGCGATATGGCTGTTGAATTCCTTGAAAGCCAGGCTGGTTTCAAGATGAATATCACTGGACTCCAGACTTTCCACACGGCCCCCGGCCAGCCGTTTCAGGTGGCTCTTGCGGCTTTTGCGCTGGTTGTGTGTTACCTCGCTCTTTTCCTCGAGCAATCGTCTTGCGATGCCGACATCGCCCGAGACAAGCACATTGCCGGCAAGCGCGATATTGGCGACGACACGGTCATGCATGCCACGAAGCTCCGCCAATCCTTCGGGGGAAAAGCGGATATCATCCTTGGCCCGGTTGATTGCCAGCTGGGCCAGTGTCTTGGACACCACATCCCCCGCCGCCTCGATGGCGATGGCGTATTCGAGAAGGTGTCGCACTTCCTTGCGATCACGCGATGATGCCTTTCTTGTTGCCAGTTCGGCCACATAAAGGCGGGTTCCGTCCAGAGCGTCGTTGATAATCAGATCCTTTTCGACAACCTTGTTCATCCGCTCCTTGTCATAGCTTTCCAGCAGCTCCATCGCGGGCAGCATCATCTCCTCGACAACCATCAGCATGCGGTGGATTTCGCGCCTGATACAGGCAAGGGCCAAGGTCGTGTCCTCGAGCGCATCCTGATTCAACACCGACCGATAATGCGCCGGCTTGTCCTCATGCTCACCCCTGGCTTCGGGCAGCATGCGGCGCGCCCAGACACCGAAAATGCCACTGAACGGGACCGCCAGCAGCAGCATCGCGTTGAACAGAACATGCGCCAGGATGATTTGCTGCCCGGCACCAATATCCGGCAGCAGGCTGACAAGCGGCGAGCGGTTGACAATGATGACCATGATGATGGCCGCGCTGCCACGAAGAAGGGCGTTCATCAACGGCACCTGACGGGCCTTCGGGTTCATCGCCCTCGTCATCCACAGGGGCAGCAATGACGATCCAAGATTCGCCCCGAGCATGAGTGATATGCCCACCATCAGCGGCAACGCGCCGGTGGCCACCAGGGTCACAAACATCAACACCGCGGCGACCGACGAATGCATGAGGAATGTCAGGATCGCGCCAGCCAGAAAGGCGGTCAGGAAGTCACGTTCCAGGATGGTCGAGAGCTGTGGCAGGAAATCGCTTTCACGAAGCGGCGCTACGGTGCCGCGGATCAGATCAAGGGCAATCAGTATCAGCGCCACACCTATCAGCGCCCGGCCCACCTGCCGCAACAGAACGGTCTCGCTTCGCAGGAACAGCAATCCCCCGGTAACCAGAAGAAGTGGTGACAGCCAGCCGATTTCCATGCTCAGGAACTGGATGACCAGTGCCGAGCCAAGATCCGCGCCAAGCAGGGCTGGCAGGCCGATCTCGAAAGACAGCGCGCCGGCACTGATGAACCCTGCCACAAGCATCGCCACCGCAACCGAGCTTTGCATGATGGTGGCAAGAAGCACCCCGGCCAGGGCCGCCCTGACACGGGCCTTGGACCGCGTCATTATCCTTCGAAACGATGCACCGAAGGCACGTTCCACGCCGGTGCGCACCATGCGCACTGAAAACAGCAACAGGATTGTCGCCCCGGCGAGTTCCAGCAGGAATTGGACTATGGACATGTTTCCTCAGGCTTCCCGAAACAGTGAATTGCCGAATGGATGAATCGATGGCGCTGGCACGTTGCCGTGACCATAGCATATCAGACCGGATTGAAAGAAGGCCAAGGACAGGTTCGCGGCGGCCATGTCACAGCCCCAGATCATAGAATTTATTGGCTGTTTGCCCATAAATTGCGGCTGTTTCGGTGTTGTTCAACGATCCGGTCAATTCCATCGCGGCAGCATGCCAGTCTTCATATTCTCCGCGGAGCCGGCAAACCGGCCAATCGGATCCCCACATCACCCTGTCGGCACCAAAGGCGGTGATGACATGTTCGACATAGGGGCGCAGATCATCGGTCGACCAGCTGGCACTGGCCTCGGTGATCAGCGCCGAATATTTGCAGAAGGCGCCGGTCTCTTCGGCAAGCCTCGTCATCCCCTCGGCCCAGAAGGTGAAATCCTGATCCGACCCGCCGGCGATCTGCGGTTTCATGCAATGATCAAGAACAGCCTTCATGTCTGGATACCGTGTCAGGATGGTCAGGAAGTTTTTCAGATGCCGCGGAAAGCCAAGCGCCTCGAACCGCAATCCCAGATCGACGATCGTCTTGAAACCCCATTGCACATCATTTCTCAGCATCCAGTCATCATCGCGAATATCCTGGATCATCGGTCGCACACCCTTGAATTTGGGATGTCCTGCAAGTCGTTTCAGCTGGTCGCGATGCGCCGGATTTTCAAAATCAACCCAGCCGATGACGCCCGCCACATGCGGTGTCGCATCAGCCAGCCCCAGAAGGTATTCGCTTTCTTCAACGGTCGCGGCGGCCTGTACCAGAATGGTGGCCTGAATGCCGGCTGCGTCCAGATGCGGGGCCAGATCGGCCGGGCCATAGCTACGATACAGCGTGGCATTGTCCACCGGCATCCAGCCATAGTCACCACGGGCCGGGTTCCAGAAATGATGATGGGCATCGATCCGCATGTCAGACTCCTCCGCGCGGCCGGAATGGCGCGCCATTGGAAATTTCAAATCGTACAAATTTTCTGCATCAACAGGCTTGCCGATGCTCCCCGCTGCACTGCATCATAGAAGCATGTTTGGCAGGATAACAAGCCGGGGGACGGACAATGTCCGATACGATGACTGACGAATTTCGCAATTCCATTCGCAGGGTGAAATCCGAACTGAAAAGTTCCGGTGTGGATGTGGCCGCGGCCTTTGCAAGGATTGACGAGATTGTCGAGGCGCAGATCCGTCAGATCGAGGCCGAACGCGATGCCGGCACCTCGCCTGTGCCGGAATGTGATTTCGCCGAAGTTGCCGCCGGGTCGGTCAGTGACCAGCTGGTCGACAGCATCAAGCAGCGCGGCGCTGTGGTCATCCGCAACACCTTCGACCGTGATCTTGTGACCTCCTGGAATGACCGGCTGATGGACTATGTCGCAAGGAATGATTTCTACGAACGGCAGAAGGCGAAAGAGGGGATGGACCAGTATTTTGCCAGCCTGTCGTCATCCCGACCCCAGATTCTCGGCCTCTACTGGTCGCAACCGCAGATGGAGGCGCGCACGTCATCCGAACTTGCGGTGGCGCGGCGCTGGTTGAACCGCCTGTGGAAATTTTCCTCCGACAATGGTCTCGAATTCGATCCTGACAGGGAATGTCTCTATGCCGACCGGCTTCGCCAGCGTGAACCCGGCGACGACACGCTTGGGCTCAGCGCGCATGTTGATGGCGGTTCGGTGGAACGCTGGCTTGATGAAGGGTTCCGCGGTGTCTACCGGCATCTTCTGTCGGGGGATGTCGAATCCTATGATCCGTTTGATGCGGCCTATCGCACGGCCACCAAGGAAATACCGTCACCGGCCGTCTGTTCGATGTTCCGCACCTATCAGGGGTGGACAGCGCTCAGCCGCCAGGGCCCCGGTGACGGCACGCTGAATCTGGTGCCGGTTGCCAATGCCATGGCGTGGGTCATTCTGCGTGCTTTGCAGGATGACGTGCCCGATGATGAGTTGTGCGGTGCCGCGCCATCCCGGGCGCTATACATCAATGACACCTGGCATCAGAAGATTCTGCGTGCCTATGTGCCGATCCCGGTGGTCGAGCCGGGCGATACCGTTTGGTGGCATCCCGACGTCATTCACGGAGTCGAGGACCGGCACACCGGAACAGGGTACAGCAATGTCATGTATATCGGTGCCGCGCCGGCCTGTGCCAAGAATGAACGGTTTCTTGACAAGCAACGCCGCGCTTTCGAGGCCGGGGAAAGTTCGCCCGACTTTGCCGCCGAAAATTACGAGGTGGATTTCGAAGACAGGTTCACGGCCGACATGCTATCACCCCTCGGGCGTGCCCAGATGGGATACGGGGCCTAGCTGATCAGGTGCCAACCTGACAGCTGGCAAATGCACCGGAAGGGGTGAGTGGATGATTTCCGTTGGTGGTGAAAACCTCATAGACCTGGTGTCAGGCGATGTCGCTGCAACCGGTCTGCCGCGCTATGTCGCCAATCCTGGCGGCTCGCCATTCAATGTCGCGATGGCGGCAGGACGGCAGGGCCAGGATGTCGCCTATCTCACACCTGTTTCCGAGGATGCGCTGGGCGCTCTTCTTGCCGACACGCTGGTCCGCAGCCGTGTCAGGCTTGTCGCCGACCGGGTGCCGCACCCGACCTCGCTTGCCGTTGTGTCGATCACCGATGGCATCCCCTCCTATGCTTTCCATCGCAATGGCACGGCTGAACGACAGGTCAGCCTCGACAGGCTGCACCGCGACATGCCCGAGGCGACAAAAATTTTCCATGTTGGTTCGCTGGCGCTGATTGGCGGGGACGATGCCGATGTCTGGGAGGCGTTTTTCGCCGATTGCCAGCAGCGCGGGCTGATGACGTCACTTGACCCGAATGTACGCCCCGGCCTGATCACCGATCGTGACGGCTATGTCGCGCGGATCAAGAGAATGATGCGCCATGCCGATATCTTCAAGCTGAGCGATGAGGATCTGATGTGGCTCTATCCGGACCGGACACTGGCGGCGGCGCTTGCCGACTGCCGTGCCGACTGTGATGCCGCCCTGTTCATCCTGACGCTTGGTGGGGATGGCGCACGGGCCTTTCTTGGCGGAATCGAGATCGAGGCGGATGCGCCCGCGGTCGAGACGCTTGTCGATACGGTTGGTGCCGGCGATACCTTCATGGCCAGCACCCTGTCATGGGTGGTTGAAAACGACCTTGCCAGCCGCGCCGCTCTGGCGGCCATCGACGAGAGGGCGTTGCACGCGGTTGTCCGGCGTGCCGGCGAAGCGGCGGCGATCAATTGCGGCAGATCCGGCTGCAACCCGCCCTGGCGTGATGAACTGACAAGCCTTTAACCCGACCGGTATTGTGAAGAGCGAGCAACATGCCAAAACATCTGCCAATTGATCCTGAAAAGACCTACATGGCCGACCGTGTCAGCTTTGCCGAGATTCCGGTACATGCCTATGACAGTGATATCGCGGACGAGCGTGCCAGATGGGGTGACGAGGCGCTTCGTGAAGCACTTCGCCATATGCTGGTGATCCGCGAGTTTGAAAGCATGCTTCATGCCTTCAAATCGACTGGCTCCTATCATGGCATAGACTATGTCTACAAAGGCCCGGCACATCTGTCTGTCGGTCAGGAGGCGGCGGCGGTTGGCAGCGCCATGGCACTTCGCACGCAGGATCAGATCTTCGGGTCCCATCGCAGCCACGGTGAAATCATCGCCAAGGGGCTGGCGGCTGCGGCGGCCATTGATGGCGACAGGCTGAATGCAATCATGGCGGATCATGGTGGTGGTCAGCTTCTCGATCTTGTGTCGACGCATGTCGGCGGCGCTGGCGGCACGACAGCAGAGGCGTTTCTTCTGACCGGTGTTCTTGCCGAGATCTTCATGCGGGACGCCGGATTCAACCGGGGCATGGGCGGTTCCATGCATGCCTTTTTCACGCCCTTTGGCGCTTATCCCAACAACGCCATTGTCGGCGGATCATCCGGCATCGCGGTTGGTGCGGCTTTACATGCGCATCTGTCCCGGTCCGGTGCGATCTGTGTTGCCAATCTTGGGGATGGCAGCACCGGCTGCGGTCTGATCTGGGAGTCGATGAATTTTGCCGGTATGGGTCAGTTCCGTCAGCTCTGGCAGCCACCCTTCGATCACAATCCGCCGGTGCTGTTCTGCTTCACCAACAATTTCTACGCCATGGGTGGGCAGACACGCGGCGAAACAATGGCCTGGGACAGGCTCTCGCGGATTGGCGCGGGGGTCAGCCCTGCCCAGCTCCACGCCGAAACGGTGGACGGATCGAACCCGCTTGCGGTGGCGGATGCCGTGGCGCGCAAGGCCGATCTGCTGCGTGCCGGGCAGGGGCCGGCGCTGCTGGATATCGAATGCTATCGGTATTCCGGCCATTCAACGACCGATACCAACGCCTATCGCTCGCGCGATGAGATGAAGGCATGGCAGGCGCATGACCCGATCGCACGCTATCGCAATCGGCTTGTCGAAGGCGGCGTCATTACCGAGGCCGCAGCCGATGACATGGTGGCGGCGGTCGAAAGCCAGATCCGGGCGGTAACCCGGGCTGTCGTTGACAGGCAGAACGCGCCGGCAGTGGACATTGCGGCCAGCCCGACAATCATTGGCGACATGACCTTCAATGGCGAGCTGGTCGACCTTGACGGCAGGGCCGACGATCTGCTTGCCGACCCGGCCGATATCGGCGCGATAAAATCAATCGCGCGCAAGGCAAGGTTTGGCATTGATGATGACGGGAACATGCAGTCGCCAATGCGGGCGGTCACGGTCCGCGATGCGCTGTCCGAGGCGATCCTGCATCATCTTGTGCATGATCAAAGCCTGATTGCCTATGGTGAAGAATGCCGGGACTGGGGCGGGGCCTTTGGTGTCCATCGCGGCTTTGCCGACATCATTCCCTATCACCGACTGTTCAATTCGCCGATTTCCGAAGCCGCGATCGTGTCGACGGCGGTTGGCTATGCGCTTGCCGGCGGACGGGCGCTTGTCGAGCTGATGTATGCCGATTTCATTGGCCGGGCGGGCGATGAAATCTTCAACCAGCTTGCCAAATGGCAGGCCATGTCAGCTGGTGAATTGCGACTTCCTGTGGTGCTGCGGGCCTCGGTTGGATCGAAATATGGTGCCCAGCATTCCCAGGACTGGACCTCGCTGGTGACGCATGTGCCGGGGCTTCGGGTGATCTATCCGGCGACGCCGCATGATGCCAAGGGTCTGATGGCAACGGCGCTGTCGGGAAATGATCCGACCATGGTGTTCGAAAGCCAGCGTCTCTATGACCGGGTTGAAATTTTCGAGCCCGATGGTGTGCCGGCAGATTATTTCCGCATGCCCTTCGGCGAGGCGGCGCTGCGCAGGTCCGGCGACGATGTCACGATGCTGACCATTGGCCCGTCACTCTACCCGGCGCTGGCGGCGGCAGAGGATCTGGCAACCCACGGCATTGAATCAGACATCATTGATGCCCGCACGCTTGTCCCGTTTGATTATGACAGCGTTCTCGCTTCGGTGGCCCGGACCGGCAGACTGATCATCATATCCGAAGCGGTCGAGCGCGGCAGCTTTGCCAATACGGTGGCGGCCAATGTAACCCGCCTGGCCTTTGCCGATCTGAAGGCTGCCCCGATTGTGCTTGGCGCGCCGAACTGGATTGCCCCCGGTGCGGATATGGAAGACACCTATGCGCCGCAGCCGCACGATATATGCGATGCCGTGTTTGGGGATTTCTTCGCTGAAAAGCGGGTCAACCGGCGGGGACTTCGCACCTGGGATATTGCCGGCATGGCAAAGCGTGGCCTTTGATCCGCCGGGCAAGCTTTAGATGCAGCGAATGATACCAACGAGAAATGATCAATACAGGAAGAGGGAACTAAGCTAATGGCAACTGAGATTCTGGTACCGCAGCTTGGCAACGAGGTCACCGAGGCAGAGGTCACGGAATGGGTTGCCGGCGTTGGCGATGATGTTTCAAGCGGTGAGGTCGTGGTGGTGATTTCGACAACCAAGGCCGCACTCGAGATCGAGGCACCATGTGATGGCACGCTTGCCGAAATCCGCATCGGCGAGGGTGAACTGACGGAAGTTGGTGCCGTTCTCGGCGTGATTGAATGATCGATGTTGTTCTGCACCGGATCGGCGGTCATGGGCCTGATGTCCTTCTGATCCACGGTTTTGGGGCCGACCGCATGTCATGGCTTGCCGTGGCCCCGCAGATCTGCGAGACCGCCACACTCTGGGCAGTTGAATATGCCGGCCATGGCAGTGCCGGGAATGAGGCCGGTGACGGCACCCCGCAGGCGCTTGCCGCCGCGATTGAGGTCGCGATCACAGACAGGCTGACAACGCCGCTGATTATCGGCCACTCGCTTGGCGGGACGCTGGCGCTTCATCTTGCCGCCAGTGCCAGCCTTGATGTTGCGGGGCTGCTGCTGCTGGCGCCTGCAGGTGTGGCAGGCCAGCCAGACGGTGATTTCATCCAAAGCCTGTCCGAACTGGAGGATGGCGAGGCCGCGCTGACCTTCATGCGGCGGCTTGTGACACGCAAGACCCTGATGACAAGGCGGATGGCAGACGCCTTTGTCGAAACGCTGCGATCCGATGGGCGACGGCAGGCGCTGCGGCAGATTGCCGGGGCTTTGACATCGGCATCAGCACCGTCATATCCGCCTGCCATTCCCCACATGACGCTGTGGGGCGCTGCTGACGAAATCGCCGCACCGCCGGAACAGCCGATGCCGGGCTTGCGCGTGATCGAGGCGGTCGGCCACCTGCCGCATATCGAGGCGGTATCGTCCGTTATCGAAGAATTTCACGACCTGCAAAGCAGAACCGTCGCCCGATCCTAGGCGGCAGGCACCGGGATGTCGTCCGCAAGCAGATCCCGTGATTTCAGTGTTGCCCAGAAATCAGCCGGAATCGGCAGGTTGAACCAGTCGAGGATCTGCTGCAACTCGGCAGCGTTGCGTGGTCCGGGGATCACCGAGGTGATGATGTCATTGGCAAGCGGAAACTGCAGTGCCGCCGCGGCCAGCGGCACTGAAAATTCATCGGCCACCGCGCCAAGCGCCCGGACCCGGTCGACCACCGCAGCGGGGGCGGCCGCGTAGTTCCACATCTCCCTTCCGACAAGAACACCGGAATTGAATGGACCGCCACAGATGATAGAGGTGCCGGCGGCACGGCAGGCCGGAAACAGATCCTGCATCGGCGTCTGTTCAAGAAGCGTATAGCGCCCGGCAAGAAGGAACACATCCCAGTCACCGATGCCAAGCGCATCCATGCAGACTTCATTCTCATTGACACCAAGACCGATTGCCTTGACATGGCCGGCGCGGCGAAGCTCGTCCATTGCCCGATACCCGCCGTCGGTCAGGTCCTTGAAATGGCGGGCATTGTCATCGCCATGGGTGAAGGTGCCGATATCATGCGCCAGCAGAATGTCGATCCGGTCAAGACCAAGGCGCTGCAGGCTGTCTTCAAAGGCGCGCATGATGGCGTCATAGCCATAATCATAGATCACGTGGAAAGGCAGCGGGTCGACCATGCCGAATTCCGACGGGTTGGCAACCGGTCCGGGGCGCAACAGCCGCCCGACCTTGTCGGACAGGATATAGTCCGTATGGCGAAGCAGATCGCCCATCACCCGCTCCGAACGCCCGAAGCCGTACCAGGGCGCGGTGTCGAAAAAGCCGATCCCGGCATCCTTGGCAGCCTGAATGAGTTCGGCCGCCTGGCCATAGCCAAGATCGACGAAATTCCCGCCTAGCGGGGCGCCGCCAAGGCCAAGTGTGTCAATCATCAATTCGGTTTGTCCGACCCGGCGTTTTTCCATCTGTGCTGTCCTTTCACGACAGGAATCAAAGATCTTATGTGTCTGCTGGAAGCTGGTGCCTGCCTAGACGCCGCGCCGACGTCGGCGCGCGCGCATGGCTTCGTCGGCCTCCGGCGAGCCGTCATGAAACGAGCCGAACCATTTATCCAGCGGTACCATGCCATCGGCATAATTCACTTCATAATGACGATGATGCAGGTAATGCGCATAGTAGGAGGTGTCCATCACTGTCTCGTCACCAACCACCAGCTGGTCGAAACCGGTATGGCCCTGTGCCGGGGCAACCCCCAGCCGCGACGCCAGATTGATCATGTGGATCGGATGCGCCGGAATGACAAAGAAGATCAGCAGGGATGAAAAATAGATCACATGTTCGATCGGATGCATCGACAGCCCCGACCAGGGACCGGGATTGACATTGCGATGGTGAAGCTGGTGCGCGATCCGATACAGTGGCGGCCAGTGAAGTGAGCGATGGGCAAAATAGAATCCAACCTCATGAACAAAGGGCACAACAAAGAACAGCGCGATGAAGCCGATCGGATTTTCCACCGGGCTGATCATCGTGGCATATCCATTGGCATAGGCCCACAGCATCAGCACTTCATAGGCTGTCCAGATCGGCACGCCGCTTGCCAGCGTCCAGAACATGTTGTCATAGGTCTGGTTGTTGAAGGTGAACTTCTCGGCATTCTGGCTTGGCCATTTGCGGTTGTATTTGAATGTCGTTCCCTGTTTGCGCCAGACATAGAGCCACAGATGCCAGGCGCCATAGACGAGTACCGCCAGCGCCAGATTGCGGATCAGGACCACCGCCACCCATGACAGGGACAGCGTCTGGAAATGTTCCAGTGGCGGTGTCAGATACAGCCAGATCCCGACAGCCAGCAACGCATAGGGAATGTTCCAGGGAAGCAGATAGCCGGGAAACCCGAAGAACCATTTCAGCAATGCCTTGGGCTGGGGAGGCCAGGCAAAGGCAGGCCCATAGCTGATGCGTCGGTCCGGTGCCCAATGGCCACGGGAATCCTCCCGGCCAAATCTGGATTCTTCCATCACTCTTCCCCCAATCACGAACCTGATTCCAGGATCTCCGAGAATACACACAGCCCCCGAAAATACAAAA